>CAZQBE010000006.1:0-22780 GCA_964591595.1 uncultured Flavobacteriaceae bacterium | reverse complement strand
AAATACATCTTTTAAATAAAAATCACATTCATAGAAACACTTCTTTTCATCAGCAATTATGGCGAGGTATTCGCATAAACATTAGAAACTTGTTTATGGAGCTTTGGTTAACAGTAGTTATATTATTAGTAAGTTTAATTCCATTAATTGGTTGGTTTACTTCTATCCTTTTATTTGTTATACAAGCTTATTACGCAGGGTTTGGCAATATGGATTATACTTTAGAACGTCATTTTAATTACAAAAAAAGTGTGTCTTTTGTTAGGAGACATCGTGGTATTGCAATTGGTAATGAAATTGTGTTCATGCTTTTTTTATTAATTCCTGTTGTTGGTATAATCCTAGTTTTACCTTTATCCGTAACTGCTGCATCAATCATTACACTTAAAGTTTTGAGTGTTGAGAAACAAATTCATTAAAATAAATGAAAGCAAAGTTTTACCAATACATACAACATTTACAAGATACGATCACTTCAAAACTAGAAACCGTAGATAGCAATGCAAAGTTTCGTGAGGATCTTTGGGAGCGTCCTGATACTTCGACAGGGCTCAGCACAGGAGGCGGAGGAGGAAGAACACGAGTGATAGAAAATGGTACTGTTTTTGAAAAAGGTGGTGTCAATATTTCGGCTGTACATGGTAAATTACCCGAAAGCATGCAAAAACATTTTAATGTAAAAAATGCTGATTTTTTTGCCTGTGGATTAAGCTTAGTATTACATCCTAAAAGTCCAATGGTGCCAACAGTACACGCAAATTGGCGCTATTTTGAAATGTATGATGAACAAGGTAATATTGTTGATAGCTGGTTTGGTGGCGGGCAAGACCTAACACCCTATTATTTGTTTGAAGATGATGTAAAACACTTTCATCAAACTTGTAAAACAGCTTGCGATAAACATAATGAAACGTTTTATCCAAAATACAAAGACCACTGTGATACTTATTTTTACAACTCCCATCGTAATGAAGCACGAGGAATTGGTGGTTTGTTTTTTGATTATTGCAAAGCTTCCGATGATATGACTATGGAAAATTGGTATAACTTTGTAACTGAAGTTGGTAATAGTTTCCTTGATGCTTATATTCCAATTGTTGAAAAGCGAAAAAGTTTACCTTACTCTGAAGCACATAGAACTTGGCAAGAAATTCGTCGTGGACGTTATGTAGAGTTTAATTTGGTTCATGATAAAGGGACTCTTTTCGGACTTAAAACCAATGGAAGAATAGAAAGTATTTTAATGAGTTTACCACCTCATGTACAATGGCAATACAATCACACTCCTAAACAAGGAAGTGATGAAGAAAAATTAATTGAAGTTCTCAAAAATCCAATTGATTGGATTGATAAATAAATTAAATGTCCGGTTGACCGCAGTCGAAACCTATCAAAAAATATAAATTATTTTATTATGTTCCCTTTACGAAGAAATAGACGATTAAGAACAAATGAAGCCATACGCTCATTAGTTCGTGAAACCATAATCACACCCAACGATTTTTTAGTGCCGCTTTTTGTAGTTGAAGGTAAAGGTGTAAAAGAAGAAATTGCGTCCATGCCAAATTATTTTCGCTTTAGTTTAGATTTATTGCAAAACGAAGTGAAGACACTTTGGTCGCTTGGATTAAAATCGGTTTTACTATTTGTGAAAGTCCCTGAAAATTTAAAAGATAATGCTGGAAAAGAAGCGCTAAACCCAAACGGATTAATGCAACGTGCTATTAAAACTGTAAAAAATGTATGTCCAGATATGTTAGTTATGACTGATGTTGCACTAGATCCATATTCTATTTACGGTCATGATGGTATTGTTGAAAACGGAAACATTATCAATGACGACACTGCTGAATTTTTAGCAGAAATGAGCATTTCTCATGCACAAGTAGGCGCCAATTTTGTAGCTCCAAGCGATATGATGGATGGTCGTATTCTTACCATTCGTGAAGCTTTAGAAGATGAAGGCTTTACAGATACTGGCATCATGAGTTATTCGGCTAAATATGCATCTGCTTTTTATGGGCCTTTTAGAGATGCCTTAGATTCTGCTCCTGTAGATTTAGCCAATATTCCTAAGGATAAAAAAACCTATCAAATGGATTTTGCTAATCGTTATGAAGCCCTTCGTGAGACTGAAATGGATATTGATGAAGGCGCAGACATCGTTATGGTTAAACCAGGAATGGCTTACTTGGATATTGTAAGAGATGTAAAAAACGAATTTGATGTGCCTGTTGCTGTTTATCAAGTAAGTGGTGAATATGCTATGATTAAAGCTGCTGCCGAAAAAGGATGGTTAAACCACGACCAAATTATGATGGAAACTACCATGGCATTTAAACGTGCTGGAGCTGATATAATAGCCAGTTACTTTGCAAAGGATGTTGTTAAGTTGCTCAATCTATAAACAAGAATATTATTTTACCAATAATTTTGTCATCCTGAGCGCAGTCGAAGGGTTGCTAAAGATATTGTAAAATTGATTTCTTAACTTTCAAGATAATTTTTATCTTGAAAAATGTTTAAGAATTTCTTTTTAGTATTTACTTATTTCCTGTTATTTTCACAATTTACAACTGCTCAATTACAGTATACTATACCTGAATCTGTTGGGTTAGATTCTAGTTACATTAATGTAAAAGTAGATTCTATAATGACGCTTGGTATAAGAGAACAAGCGTTCCCTGGAGCGCAACTATTGGTCGCCAAAAAAGGCAATATCATTTTCCATCAAGCTTATGGATATCACACTTTCGACAGCATACAAAAAGTGGGGTTAGACGACATTTATGATCTCGCTTCCGTTACCAAAATTACAGGTCCATTACCTGCGCTAATGAAATTATATGATGAAGGTAAACTAGATTTAGACGCTCCATTTAGTAGGTATTGGACATCTTGGAAACATAGAAAAGACAAAAAAGACATAACGCTTCGAGAGCTATTAGCACACCAATCTGGAATGCAGCCCTATATTGTATTTTTAAATGAAGTTCTTAAAAATGGGAAACTAAAAAGACGTTTTGTAAGAACGGTGTCTAGTAAACGGTTTTCAAAACAAGCGTATACAAACATCTACATCAATAACCGTTTCAAGAAAAAGGTGTTTCGAAAAATAAAGCACTCCAAAGTAAGTGATGATAAAATTTATAAATACTCAGGATTAGCCTCTTTAATTTATCCGCAACTCATTGAAAACATTACAGGAGAGTCGTACACTACATATCTTCAAAATTCCTTTTATAAACCTTTAGGTTGTGAAACATTAGGATATCTTCCAACATTAAAAGGCTTTAATAATGCTATTGTTCCAACTGAATATGATTCTATCTTCAGAAAAACGCTAACCAAGGGTTGGGTTCATGATGAAAATGCAGCACTTCTTGGTGGTGTTTCTGGAAATGCTGGGTTGTTTGGTACAGCAAAAGACCTTGCCATATTAATGCAAATGTATATGCAAAAAGGCGTTTATGATGGTAAACGATATATTAAGGAAACAACGCTCAATGAATTTACTAAAATTCAATATCCAGATAATAATAATCGTCGTGGCTTAGGGTTTGACAAGCCATTAATTGGAAATGATACGCTAAGCATAAAAGAAGCGTATCCTGCGCCTGAAGTAAGTCCTGAAAGTTTTGGACATGCTGGTTTTACAGGCACTTTTGTTTGGGCAGACCCTGAAAACGATCTGGTTTTTATATTTCTATCAAATAGAGTATATCCAACGCGAACACATCGAAATATTTACAATTTAAATATTCGTCCTACCTTACAGCAAGTGTTCTATATCGCTTCGAAAAGGCAGAATTAATTCGCAAATAATTAGTATTTTAGAGCTTTAAAAGTACTTCATGAGCTTACTCATTTTTTTTGCATTCATTTCTATTTTTGTATCCTTCTTGTGCTCCATTTTGGAGGCAGTTTTGCTAAGTGTTTCTCCAACCTTTATAACCATTAAAAAGAAAGAAGGAAAAGCGTTTGCAAACACACTTGAAATTATTAAAAAAGATGTGGATAAGCCACTCATTGCTATTCTTACTTTAAATACGATTGCACATACTGTTGGTGCCATTTTGGTAGGTGTACAAGCCGAAAAAGTCTTTGGAAATGGCGATAATTCAATTATGATTGTTTCTGCTTTAATGACACTTTTAATTTTAGTGATTTCAGAAATTATTCCTAAAACTATTGGCGCAACATATTGGAAACAACTCGCAGGAATTTCTACAAGCATTTTAAAAGTATTAATATTTTTCTTTACATGGACTGGAATTATTTGGATACTGCAACGCGTTACCAGTCTCTTTGGAAAAGGTGCTCATGGTAGCGTTTTAAGTAGAGAAGATTTTCATGCCATGACCGATATTGCACATGAAGAAGGTGTTTTTAAAGAATCTGAAAGTGTTATTATTAAAAATCTCATCAACTTTAAAGAAGTTCGTGTTAAGGACGTTATGACACCTCGAACCGTTATGAAAATCGCTTCAGAAAACATGAAAATAAAAACGTTTTATGATGAAAATCCGAACTTGAAGTTTTCTAGAATTCCTATCTATAGAAAAAATACGGATGATATTTCAGGCTACTTTTTAAAAGACAGTTTACTTGAAAGTATCATTAAAGGAAATGGTGATAAAACCCTAAAATTTATTCAACGAGAATTGTTGGTTACCACACGGAATTTACCCATTCCTGAATTGTTTGAAACTTTAATCGCTAAACGTGAACATATTGCTTTGGTAGTTGACGAATATGGCTCGGTAAGTGGCTTAGTAACTCAAGAAGATGTTATTGAAACCCTTCTAGGTTTAGAGATTATGGACGAAAGCGATAATGTAGCCGATTTACAACTATTAGCAAGAAAAAGCTGGGAAACAAGAGCAAAACGATTGGGGATAATTGAAGAAAAAAAATCTGATGATTAATGGCAAATTGTACTATTAATACACCACTTGGAGTGGCAAAAATAATTGGTGATGAAGATGGTGTTTCTTCGGTTACGATTTTAAATTCAAATGAAATCATATCAGATATTATTCCCGAAGAACTTCAGGATTGTGTATATCAGCTTCAAGAGTATTTTCAAAACAACCGAGATTCTTTCAATTTAAAATTGAATCCTCAAGGTACCGCTTTTCAAAAAACAATTTGGCAGATTTTACAAACTATTCCATTTGGCAAAACACTGTCTTATCTGGAATTATCCAAACAATTTGGCGATATAAAAGCCATTCGTGCTGTGGCAAGTGCAAATGGGAAAAACCCCTTATGGATTATTGTGCCTTGTCATCGTGTTATTGGAAGCGATGGTAGTTTAACGGGATACGCTGGAGGATTACATAGAAAACAATGGCTATTAGAACACGAAAGTCCTTATAAACAGCAATCCCTATTTTAGTTAAAAAATGATTTTTTGATTCTTTTAAAAAAGAAAAATGACAAACTATTTATTTTCATATATTTAATTCAACAAAACACAAATAATGAAACTCTTAAAATTTTTCTTTTCACTAGTGCTAACCATTGCTGTTTTTTACGGCCTCAATACAAAGTTAGGCTCAATTCCTCCAATCGGGAAGTTTCTATATCCATCCCAAGGTGTTTGGCAAAACGAAACCAATGAATCTACAACAGGTGATATTCAAATTGACGGCCTTTTAGATAAGGTTACTGTACATTATGACGAACATCTAATTCCGCATTTATTTGCTCAAAATAATCTGGACTTATACAAAGCGCAAGGGTATATAACTGCGAAACATAGATTGTGGCAAATGGAATTTCAAACACATGCTTCGGCTGGACGATTATCTGAAATTATTGGAGAAAAAGCCTTGAATTACGATCGGCAAGAGCGCAGAAGAGGTATGGGTTTTGGTGCCGATAATGCCGTAGAAAAAATGCAAGAAGATCCTGAGGTTGTTTCTTTTTTAGATACTTACAGAGATGGCGTTAACAGCTACATTACACAGTTACAACCCAAAGATTATCCTGTTGAATATAAGTTATTAGACTACCAGCCTGAACTTTGGACCACAAAAAAAACAGCCTTATTACTTATGTATATGACTAAAATGCTAGCTGGAGGTGATTCTGATTTAGAATATACCAATGCCTTACGTTTACTTGGTAATGATCGTTTTGATTTTCTATATCCTGATTTTTTTGATATCAATGACCCTGTAATTCCTAAAGAACACGATTGGTCAACTTTAGAGAATGCTGAACAAACTCCAATTCCAGAAAGCATAATCCCTTTGGATTCCATAGCTGAAACAATGGATAAACCGCATCCGAATAATGGTAGTAACAATTGGGCAGTCTCTGGATATAAATCATATTCTGGTCATCCTATTCTAGCAAATGACCCGCACTTAGGGCTCAACTTACCATCCATTTGGTTTGTGATGCAACTCACAACACCAGAACATAATGCTTTTGGAGCCACACTCCCAGGGGCTTTGGGTGTAATCTCTGGATTTAATAAATACATCTCTTGGGGAGAAACCAATGCGACTCGAGATGTTTTAGATTGGTATAAAATTGAATTTAAAGATGACACAAGAGCACAATATAAATATGGCGACCAATGGAAAAACACTTCTGTTCGTGTAGAAGAAATTAAAATCAGGAATCAGGAATCATATTTAGATTCTGTGGTTTACACACATTATGGTCCGGTAAGTTATGATAAAAATTTTAAAGGTAAGGGCAACAAAGTGGGCTATGCCATGAAATGGGTAGGTCATATTGGTGGTAATAATCAACGAACCTTTTTAAATTTAAACTACGCTAAAAATTATGAAGATTATCTTAACGCACTAAAGTATTATGTTGCACCTGCTCAAAATTTTGTGTTTGCTTCTACTGAAGGTGATATTGCCATTTGGATACAAGGACTATTCCCTAATAAATGGAAAGGTCAGGGAAAATTTTTAATGGATGGTAGTAATCCTGATAATGATTGGCAAAGTTTTATTCCTCAAGAAAATAATGCACATACTAAAAACCCCGAACGTGGTTTTGTGAGTTCTGCAAACCAACATCCAGTGGACGAGTCCTATCCTTATTATGTTTTTAATGATGGGTACGAAACTTATAGAAATAGGGTAATCAATGATTTTTTCCGTTCAAAAGACAAATTTAACATCCAAGATTTTAAAGATTTACAAAACAATAATTTCAATCTTAAAGCTTCAGAGTTATTGCCTTATGTTTTTGAGCAAATGGATGCTTCAGCCTTAACTGCTGAAGAAAATGAAATCTATAACCAAATCAAATCTTGGGATTTTTACAGTAGCATAAACCAAGAAGCACCAAGTATTTGGGATTCGTGGTGGCATAAATTATTCTACTTAACTTGGGATGAATTTGATGTTGAAAATTTGGCACTAGACAAGCCTTTTACTTATCAAACTATTTATATGCTTAAAAATTATCCGCAAGATAAATTTATGGATATTAAAGACACTCCAAAAAAAGAGACTGCTAAAGATTTATTTTTAATCACTTTTAAGGAAACTGCTAAAGATTTAATTAACTGGAAAGCTGAACATGGTAAATATATCTGGAAGGATTATAAAGCTACATTTGCAGGACATTTACTTCAAGGCTTACCTGCCTTTTCAAGGTTTAATATCGCAATAGGTGGTGATAGTAATACCGTAAATGCAGCTTCAAAAAATCATGGCCCTTCATGGCGAATGATTGTAGAAATGACATCACCTCCAACGGCTTTAGGTATTTATCCTGGAGGGCAATCTGGAAATCCTGGAAGTAAATACTATGACAATTTTATTGATGAATGGGCTGCTGGCAAATACTATAAATTACTATTCATGCAAGACTCAAATAATACTAAAGGCATCATTGCAACTCAAACCTTAATACCAAACCCATGAACAAAAATAGTATCAACTTTATAGCAACTATCATATTTGCACTTATACTCTCACAATTTTTATCGTGGTGGTCCATAATGTTAACTGCATTTTTAACTGCATTTTTAATTCCACTAAAAAAATCCACTGTATTTATTATGCCCTTTTTAGCCATAGCATTATTATGGATAATTCAATCTTGGTTATTGAGTAGTGCTAATGATTATATTTTAGCAAAAAAAATAGCTACCCTTTTGCCTTTAGGCGGAAACCCTTTTGTACTCATGTTAGTTACAGGAATCATTGGAGGTTTAGCAGCAGGCATTGCAGCAATTTTTGGAAAACAATGTCAGATTTTATTTGGAAATAAAAACAAATGATTAGTAAACTCCATTTAGAAAATATCTTATTTCTGGATATAGAAACTGTTCCAGAAGTACAGCATTTTTCTGAATTGGATCCAACCAAACAAGAACTCTGGGAACTTAAATCTAAGTATCAAAGAAAAGACGACTTTACAGCTGAAGAATTTTACGAACGTGCAGGTATTTGGGCTGAGTTTGGTAAAATAATATGCATTTCTGTAGGTTATTTTTCTTTTAAAGGAGATATAAGAACGTTTAGAATCACCTCTTTTTATGGTGCTGAAATTACACTTTTAAAAGACTTCAAAAATTTATTGATTTCGCATTTTAGTCAAGCTAAACACTTGTTGTGTGCTCATAATGGCAAGGAGTTTGATTTTCCATATATAGCACGACGTATGATAATTAATAATATTGAATTACCATACAAACTCAATCTTTTTGGGAAAAAACCTTGGGAAGTACCTCATTTAGACACTTTAGATTTATGGAAGTTTGGTGACTATAAAAACTACACTTCTCTAAAACTTTTAACAAATGTGCTCGGAATCCCTTCGCCAAAAGATGATATTGATGGCAGTGAAGTCTATCGAGTTTATTACGAGGAAAAAGAGATAGATAGAATTATTACCTATTGTGAAAAAGACACCATTGCAGTTGCTCAAATTTTCTTAAGGTTACGAGGTGATACCCTTCTTCATGATAGTGAAGTTATACACCTATAAAAAAAGTCCAAATTTAAAATCTGGACTTTTTGTTTATTCAAACTAATTCGTTAATTATTCTTTAATAAATCGTTTAGTTATTCTTCTGCTATCTGCATTGAATTTAATTTGATATACAGCCGATTCTAATGCATTAACATCTATTTGTTTGTTAACTACCTTTCCTTTAGCAACCATTTGTCCTAACATGTTATAAACTTCATAACTTATGTTAGAAAAGCTCGTTCTAATGTTTAGGAAATTACCTTTAACAGGATTAGGATAAAGTTTTATCTCAGTAAAATCATCATTCTCAATTCTACTATCAACACCCTTTTTAGCTAAAGATCCTATACAAAAAACAGTTGCTTCAGATGATCCAAAACTACCACCAGAAACTATTGTTCCTAAAGAACCTGTTAATGTATATGAACCATTACCGTAAGAACAGCATATACCATCTCCATACGAATCGGTAATTGTAAATGTATAGTTTCCAGCTGCTAAACCTGTAAATGTTCTGGTTACAGTAGAGCCATCTGGATTTGCTGTACTGTAATTTGCTGAATCAATGGTTACTCCTGAAACATTTTTAAGCGTCCATCCGGTTTCTTCAGGATAATTATCAAGCGTTATGCTTAAGGTTACATCTCCTGTGTTACAACTAGGGGTTGAGCCTCCTTCTGTTAAACTCATATCATCAATAGCAATATCAGCTTGCCAAGTGCTTCCAGTAACCCTGTTAAAGCGTAATTGAATACTTCCTCCTACATAAGCAGAAAGATCAATACTTGCACTTAACCACGAATTTCCTTTATTACCAGATTGGCTCCAAATACTTGTCCATGTAGCACCATTGTCCTCACTTATTTCTAAATCTATAGTTCCCATATTGGTAGATCCATACATGTGGTATTTGAAACTAAATGTAGCCTGAGATAATGCACTTAAATCAAAACAAGGTGAGTTAATTATTGCTCGCTTATTAGGATAGCCTGTACCATTTCCAGATGCTTCTACATAAATGTAATAACTGCCTTGTGAAGCACTAGAAGGCCCTGTGCCATTAGATGGAGTTCCATTAGCGTCTATAGTCCAGTTAATATCATCAGCTGATGATTGTGTCCATGCTCCTAAAGTGTTTTCAAAACCTTCGCTATAAGGAAAAGTACTTATCCCTCCTGAGCATCCCGTTGAAGGCTGTGTAACTGTAACTGTTCTTATAACCTGAGTTGCTGTATTTCCTGCTGTATCACTTACATTATACGTTACCACATAAGTACCTACTACATTTGTATTTACTGTACTACCACCAATCACAATACTTGCTGTGATATCACCATCAATATTGTCAGTAGCTGTTGCCCCTTGTTCTGTATAAGTGTCTCCTACATTTAAATTAATTGTTGAAGCTCCTACCAAAGTAATTACTGGTGCTGTAGTATCAGCTACTACATTAACTGTTCTTGTAACTTGGGTTGCTGTATTTCCTGCAGCATCACTTACATTATAAGTTATTACATAAATCCCTGCAATATTTGTATTTACAACATCGCCTCCTATAACAATATTTGCCGTAATATCTCCGTCAATATTATCTGTTGCGGTTGCGCCTTGTTCTGTATAAGTATCACCAACATTTAAGTTTATTATAGATGCACCCACTAAAATAATTACTGGGACTGTGGTGTCTGGATCTATCGTAACTGTTCTTGTAACTTGAGTTGCTGTATTTCCAGCAGCATCACTTACATTGTAATTTACTAAATAAGTGCCTGCAATCGACGTATTAACAGAACCTGTAATTACTATACTTGCTGTAATATCTCCATCGATATTGTCTGTAGCTGTTGCTCCTTGTTCAGTATATATGCCTCCAATATTTACATTAACTGTTGAAGCGCCTAATAAGGTTATCACAGGTATTGTAGTGTCTGGATTTATGGTGATTGTTCTTATAACTTGAGCAGCAGCATTACCTGCCACATCGCTTACATTATATGTTACTACATAAGTGCCTGCTACATTTGTATTTACAACATCACCCGCAATTACAATACTTGCTGTAATATCTCCATCTATATTATCTGAAGCTGTTGCGCCTTGCTCTGTATAGGTGTCTCCTATATTTAAGGTAATAGTTGAAGCACCTACTAAGGTAATGATTGGAGCAACGGTATCTGCTACTACATTAACAGTTCTTGTAACTTGGGTTGCTGTATTTCCTGCCGAATCACTTACATTATAAGTTACCACATAAGTGCCTGCCACATTTGTATTTACAACATCCCCTCCAATTACAATATTTGCAGTAATGTCTCCATCTATATTATCAACAGCTGTTGCGCCTTGCTCTGTGTAAGTATCACCAACATTTAAGTGTATTGGTGATAACCCTACTAAAGTAATTACTGGTGCTGTAGTATCTGGACTAGAGCTTTGTATAACAACCGTATAGTCTTCAACTTCTCCATAAGTAAAGGTTTCACAAGATGTTGGAATCCCATTATACTTCATTGATACTCTCATTGTTGTAGCACTTTGAACTGCTCCAGATGGTATTGTAAAGTTTCCACTTACTGGTGTGTTTTTTGTTCTTGCTTGTGTCCAAACCTGCTCTCCAGCATCAGTAAAGTCTCCATCTCTATTATAATCAATCCAAACCGAGTACCCCTCGTTATATACAGTTCCATTCCAAGTCGGTGTTACTGTTATTGTGTATTGACTCCCTTTGGTTAAAGTTGTTGAAATATTAGTGAAATCTGTATAAAATTGTCCTCCAGAAGCATTATCAATGGTGTTTAATTGCACACGTCCTATAAATTCATCATTAATATTTGTGCTTGCTGATGTACAATAATTTAATTGCACATCTGTAGTTGTAAAGTTAATTGAACTGCTATAAGCTGATGTTGAATTGTCTGGACATTTACTTCTTACTTGCGCTTCATATTGAGTTAAAGAGCTTAATCCTGAAAGTACAGATGATATTCCATTTACCGAAACGGTTGTCCAAGTCGCAGCACCAACTTGTCTATATTGTAAGTCAAAAGATGCCCCAGAAACTGCATCCCAACTTAAAGTTGCTGAGTTTGGTCCAATACTCGAAGCTGCCAATCCAGTTGGAACTGTAGCATTACAAACTACTTGTCCAGCTATTGTAAAATCTGTATTTGAAATATCAAGGAAAATATTATTTGAACCTTTAACCATAATTCTATTTTGTGTCCCTTGATTATTTGGCACAACAATATCTTGAGAACCATCATTAGGAACTCCGGAAGCTAATGCTATAGTATATGTATCACCTCCATCTATAGATAAGAAGATATCAACGTTTGAAGTATTTATACCGTTCCCTGTAGTTCCTGCAACATCCCAAGTAACTGTTTGAGTAGTTCCAGCATTCCAGGTTATATTAGTATTTGGAGAACTCACTAAAAATGGTCCTGCTGTTCCATTTACAGTTACAATCATATCATCACTATTGTTATTAGCACCTCCAGCAACATTATCTCTAACAGTAAACCTGAAATTTAAGGCCCTTGCTACATTGGGAACAGCCTCCCACTGCCAAGATGTTGCTCCGGTTTTTATTGTTGATAGCCTTGGAAAATATCGTTTATTATCAATCGTAGGATTATAAGTTCTAAATGCAACTCCAGTAGTTGCTGTTACACTAGGATAGGTTGTAGAAGCATTATTCTCATCCATTTGTTCCCAACAATAGGTTAATGCATCACCTGTATTAGCGTCAGATCCCGTACCTGTTAAAACAAAAGGTGTTCCTTTTGGAATTGTATAATTTAATCCAGCGTTTGCTGCTGGAACTGCATTTCCTGTATTTGTGTTTGTTTGGCAACTCGTGCTCTTTACATAATCTGTTATTTGCTGAATAGAAATTGCATGAAAATATGGGTCTACATTAGATTGAACATCTGTTGCTCCTGTAATACCTGCATAACTCATTATCGTAGAACCACTTCCGGGTTCTACTTGCGCTATTCCCGCTCCTTCGCTAGTATGGGTAAAGGTATGACGCCCTCCAAATTGATGTCCCATCTCATGTGCAACATAATCAACATCAAAGAAATCTCCTTCTGGAACTGTATGAGAAGTGTAACCACTTCCTTTTTGATTATTTACACAAACACATCCTATACATCCAGCATTTCCATTATTTGATCCATTGTGTACTAGATGTCCAATATCATAATTAGCTTCACCAATAACATTGCTTAAAGTAGATTGTAATTGGCTGTTTAAACTATTAGTGTAAGGGTCTAATCCAGAATTAGTATAAATTACAGCATCAGTATTTGCAATCAATACCATAGTTACATTAAAATCGGTTTCAAAAATACCATTAACTCTAGTCATAGTTGCATTAATAGCAGCTAACGCTAAAGCTTTAGTTCCTCCGTGATAAGCCGTATATTCTCCAGTTGCAGACATTGCCAATCTATAAGTTCGCAATGTAGCATCATCAGCATTTCTTAAATTAAAATTATCACCTGAAATGCTTTTACTCACTATTTCTGTTATCGAACATTCAAAATCATTAAACGTTGCTTTTTTATCTGCTCTTTTGTAAACGGTATATCCTTTGCCATCATAAGTATAAGGCTCTATAAAGGACGCAGGTCTAGTTGCTGATAATGTCATACTTTGCAATCCTAAGGGAGAAATACTAAATCTAATTCTTGCTGTTGGGTCTTCAACGCCTTGTCCCGCATATGACTTAATATTAGGATACTTTGCCATAAGGTCTGGATGCATTACAGGTGCTTCCATCACTCTAAAATGTTCTAATACTCCTTCAGAATTAGGAAAAGCAATTATTAAATTAGAATCTCCAAAAAATTTACCTCGCATTGGTGCATTTTCTAATACTGCACTCATAGCTTGGATATTTAAGCTATATGTTTGTGTCTTTGGTAAATTTTCTTTTGTTGGTTTTATTTTAGTATTATTTACTGGCATTTCTTTTTGCCAAAATGATTTGCTTTGAGAAAAAGCAAAAGTAACGCTCATAAAAACAATGAGTAAGAATAATGTTTTCTTCATATTAGTGATTTAATTATTAAAAATAGTTGATAAAATTTCCTGAAAGTAATAAAATATTAACACTTCTTTAACTATTTTTTTATAAAAAATAGTTACACATATTTAATTACGGTTTTACCATAAATACAGATAAGAAAAATCTTGTCTTTTTAAGAAATTTTAATAAAAAGTTTGTATAAAAAGTTATAATTAAAAAAATCTGAGGTAGATGTTAAAAGCCTATTTTAGTGATTAAAACATTAACAACTTTTTTATTAAACACAAAAGGCTCCTAAGGAGCCTCTTTGTGTTTTGAACGCTTTTGAATATTTTTTTAAATCTATACGTAGGTTCTGGTAGATTTGGTGCAACATTCATAAGTTAAATTCATGGTAGATTTGGAAATCTATTTTAATATTTGGTTTATTTGGGGACTGCTAATATGAAACTAATTTTTATAATAATCTGCTTAAAAGCATAAAAAATCGATGAAATGCATAAAATTTTAACATTTATCGATTATAAGATCGTGCTCAATGAAGCTATAAGGACATTTCAGGAATAATCCCTTCTATGATTAAATTCCCATCAGTAGCTATTTTAACCTCATCGACAGAAACCCCAGGAGCACGTTCTAAGAGTTTAAATCCATTATCAG
This sequence comes from uncultured Flavobacteriaceae bacterium, assembly GCA_964591595.1. Lineage (GTDB taxonomy): Bacteria > Bacteroidota > Bacteroidia > Flavobacteriales > Flavobacteriaceae > JAADHG01. The sequence continues at coordinate 8,124 of CAZQBE010000006.1, read as the reverse complement.
TAACTTCTAATACTGCTAAATTTGTAACCACTTTTTTAACACAGCCAACTCCTGTTAAAGGCAAAGAACATTTTTTAAGGAGTTTAGATTCTCCTCTTTTATTGGTATGCATCATGGCAACTATTATATTTTCTGCGCTAGCAACCAAATCCATAGCACCTCCCATTCCCTTTACCATCTTCCCAGGAATCTTCCAATTGGCAATATCGCCATTTTCAGCAACTTCCATGGCGCCTAAAATAGTAAGGTCTACATGTTGCCCTCTAATCATTGAAAAACTCATCGCTGAATCAAAAAAGCTTGCTCCTGGTAAGGTTGTAATAGTTTGCTTTCCTGCGTTTATTAAATCTGCTTCCTCTTCTCCTTCAAAAGGAAATGGACCCATTCCAAGTACACCATTTTCACTTTGAAATTCTACATCAATATCTTCTCTTACAAAATTTGCTACAAGTGTTGGAATGCCAATCCCAAGATTTACATAATACTCATCTTTTACTTCTTTGGCAATTCGTTTTGCTATTCCGTTTTTGTCTAACATGTTTTTGTCATTCCTGCCTTCGCAGGAATTTTTTTAATTTAACTTTAATTCTATATGAACTCCTGCCTTCGCCGGAATGACACGCCTTTTAATTTTTTTGTCTTACTGTATGTTGCTCAATTCTTTTTTCATAGGCTTCTCCTTGGAATATCCGTTGTACAAAAATTCCAGGAATATGAATTTGATTAGGGTTTAAACTTCCCGCAGGAACTAACTCTTCTACCTCAGCAACTGTAATTTTTGCAGCACCACACATATTGGGGTTAAAGTTTCTTGCTGTACCTTTAAATATTAAATTTCCAGCTTCATCCCCTTTCCATGCTTTTACAAAAGCAAAATCTGCTTTAAAGGCATATTCTAACACGTGCATTTTACCATTAAATTCACGTACTTCTTTACCTTCTGCAACTTCGGTTCCGTATCCTGCCGGTGTATAAATTGCTGGGAATCCTGCTTGTGCTGCTCTGCAACGTTCGGCTAATGTCCCTTGAGGTATTAACTCTACATCTAGCTCTCCGCTTAACATTTGACGCTCAAACTCATCATTTTCTCCAACATAAGATGACACCATTTTTTTTATTTGATGCTTTTGCAGTAATAAGCCTAAACCAAAATCGTCAACCCCTGCATTATTAGAGATACAAGTTATTCCTTTTACTCCAATTCGCACCAACTCTGCAATAGTATTTTCCGGAATACCGCATAGGCCAAAACCTCCTAACATGAGTGTCATATGGTCTTGTAATCCTTGTAACGCTTCTGTAACATTAGCTGCTTTTTTACATATCATTTCTCTTAAATTTTATGACTGAAAATTACGAAATAAAAAAGCCATTCTAAAAAGAATGGCTTGTGTTTTTAAAAATCTATTTCAGGATTATCATCTTCCCTTTTATTCTTTTTTTGAGTGCCTTGATATACCTCACAGTCAAGCTCAATTGATAAATTATCGGGCTTCTCAAATTCTTCCTTGGAGACATTCAACATTTCATCCGCATAACAACTTTTCATATATAATGCCCAAATAGGCAATGCCATGGAGGCTCCTTGTCCATAAGTAATAGTTTTAAAGTGTACTGCTCTGTCTTCTGCGCCTACCCAAACGCCTGTCACCAAATTTGGCACCATACCCATAAACCATCCATCACTTTGATTTTGTGTTGTTCCTGTTTTTCCAGCGATAGGGTTATTAAACTCATAAGGATGACCTGTAACTATCTCTTTATATACTGCTTGGTCTCCTGCAGTGTTATGTCTTAACCTAGTTCCTGATCCGCCATGAGTAACCCCTTCTAATAAATTAATTGTTACATAGGCTACTTCTTCACTCAATACGTCTTTAGTTTTAGGTGTAAATTGAAATAAAACAGTGCCATTTTTATCTTCAATCCTCGTCATTATTACTGGTTTGGTATAAACACCTTTATTTGCAAAGGTTGAATACGCCGCTACCATTTCATAAACACTTAAATCTGGTGTGCCTAAAGCAATAGAAGGTACTGGTAAAATGTCTTGCTCAATTCCTAAATTATGTGCCAAATCAATCACTGGTTGTGGACCGACTTCATTAATTAACCGTGCAGTAATTGTATTTACGGAATTTGCTAAAGCATTTTTTAAAGTTCTTGTACCACCATACTTCTCTCCAGAATTTTTTGGAGTCCAAGGCTCCGGGTTACCGTATTTATAGGCTGGAATTGTAATTTGCGTATCTGGTAACGTATCACAAGGTGACAAGTGTAATTGATCAATAGCCGTAGCATACACAAAGGGTTTAAATGTAGATCCTATTTGACGTTTCCCTTGTTTTACCATATCATATTGAAAATGTTTATAATCTACACCACCAACCCAAGCCTTTACATGACCTGTTTGTGGTTGCATAGACATCATTCCTGTACGTAAAAACGATTTGTAATACCGCATAGAATCAATAGGTTTTAATATTGTATCTATATCTCCCTTCCAAGAAAATATAGTCATTTTTATAGGTTCATAAAATGATTTTTTAATTTCCTCTTCGTCCTTTTTTAAATCGTACTTCATGTGCCTCCACCGTTCAGATTGTCTCATAGAACGTCTCAATATAGTATCTATCGCTCCATAGGTAAGTTCTAAAAAAGGCGCAGTTGGGTTTCGTCTTTTTGTGTTTTGATGGAAAAACTCAGCTTGCAACCTAGGCATATGTTTCTTTACAGCATCTTCAGCATACTTTTGCATCCTTGAATCGATTGTGGTGTAAATCTTTAAGCCATCTTTATAGATATTATACTTAGATCCATCAGGCTTTCTATTGGCTTTATCATTTACCCAAGCCTTCATAATGCCTTGTAAATAGGCTCTAAAGTATGTGGCTATTCCATGGCGATGTGATTGCGGTGTGTAACGCAGCCCTAAATCTAATTTTTGAAGCGAGTCTTTTACAGTTTCCGTAATATAGCCATAACGCTGCATTTGGCTTAGCACCACGTTTCTTCTGTTTTTTGTGCCTTCAGGGTTTCTATCTGGTCGTGGGTTGTACAACGATGAGTTTTTAAACATTCCTACCAACATGGCAGATTCCTTTATATCTAACTCACGTGGTTCTTTGTCAAAATATATACTTGCTGCACTACGTATGCCATCAGCGTTATTACCAAAATCGTAAATATTAAAATACTGGGCTATAATTTCCTCCTTGGTATATTGGCGTTCTAAACGTGTGGCTATTACCCATTCTTTTATTTTTTGAGTCGCAGTTTCTAATTTGTTTTTAGACCTTACCCCTACGAATAACTGCCTAGCTAATTGTTGAGATATAGTACTTGCCCCTCCTTTTTTGCCTAAAAAAGCAAACGCTCTCAAAGTGCCACGTGCATCAATTCCTGAATGGTCATGAAAACGCACATCTTCAGTAGCAATTAACGCATCAACAAGGTGTTGTGGCAATTCCTTATAATCTACAGGTGTTCTATTGTCCTTAAAATAAAATTTCCCAAGGGTTTTTCCGTCAGAAGAAATAATTTCACTAGCAAGGTTTGTTCTTGGATTTTCTAATTGTGTATGATCAGGCATTTCTCCAAAAACACCCCAAGCGGCTAGTTTAAACACTAAAACAATAGCCAAAATGCCCGCAAAAAACAATAGCCAAAACCAACGTACATACTTTGAAAAATTAGATATTTTATTTGTCTTTTTTGTTGTAGCCATAGTTTAATTTATGCTTTGAGTTTGTTCTATTCTAAACCCTACATCTGTGATGCCTTCAAGGTCTTCAACACCTTTAATATTTCCATTTTCACGCATAGCATGTTGTATTTTAAATTTATATTCTCCTGTTTCTGAAAAAATTACGTCTTCTTTATACCATAATTTATTCTCTTTTACATCAGAAAATCCTGTGCCTAAAAATGCTCCATTAGGTTTCGTCATTAAATACTCTAAAGTGTCATTAACAACTTTACCATTAGGAAAATTCATTTCAACAATTAAAAACAGATTACTGTACTTGTAATCGTTAGTATTTCTAATATTAACAAACAAATTATATGGTGTAATTGAATCTGGAGGTGTTATATTAAATTCTATTATAGAATCTTTATGCCATTGATTTGGAACCGATTTATACTCGTCGAACACACGTTTTGAATCACAAGATGTAACCCCTAATAAAAGAGAAATGAAAAACCAGCTGAATTTATTTTGCATTATTGTGTGATTTCTTTTTATTTCTGTTCCTGTTTCTATTATTTCTACGTTTCTTTTTGCGTTTTGGACTATCAAATCGTGTTAAACTATCTTGACCAACAACGTTTTCAAAATCAGTTTTAGTGTCTTCAAAAAGATCTTCGGCATAATCTTCAAGGCTTATGGCTTTTTTCTTTTTGGTATTTAGAACTATTATTTCGTTAGCTTGAGCTGTGGTTAGTTTATGCCAATTCATCCATTCGCCTTCATAAGCATACCACATATATCCTTTAAAAATATCCGTTTTTTGACATACTGCAGCACCTTTTTCTGTTTGAAGCTTAATATCTGTTTTAGGAAATTCTTTTAATGCATCCAGATACGTATCTAGCTCATAATTTAAGCAGCATTTAAGTTTTCCACACTGTCCAGATAGCTTTTGTGGGTTTAATGATAATTGCTGGTATCGTGCTGCTGATGTACTTACTGAACGAAAATCGGTAAGCCATGTAGAACAACACAATTCTCTACCACAAGATCCGATGCCTCCAAGTCTAGCTGCTTCCTGACGAAAACCTACTTGCTTCATCTCAATTCTTGTGCGAAACTCTTTTGCAAATACTTTAATAAGTTCTCTAAAATCTACACGTTCTTCGGCTGTGTAATAAAATGTTGCTTTGCTGGCATCACCTTGATATTCGATATCTGAAATTTTCATTTGCAATTTAAGATCTATTGCAAATTGGCGTGCCTTTACTTTCATTGCTTCTTCTTTATCACGAGCAGAAGACCAAATATCAATATCTTTTTGAGATGCTTTTCTATATATTTTAAGAATCTCTTCGGCATTTTCGTCTACCTTTTTTCTTTTCATTTGTACTCTTACAAGTTCTCCTGTAAGCGTAACCATTCCAACATCATGACCCGCTTGTGCTTGTGTAGCAACAATATCGCCAATACTAAGTGAAAGATTTTCGATGTTTTTATAGTAGTTTTTTCTTCCGTTTTTAAAACGAACTTCAACCCAATTAAAGGGTTGTTCTCCATTGGGGAGCGACATATTAGAAAGCCAATCAAAAACAGTGAGCTTGTTACAGCTATCTGTTCCGCAAGTGCCATTATTTTTGCACCCTTTTGGTTGACCGTCTTTACCAGTTGAACAACTGTTACAAGCCATTTTGTAGATATATATAGATTCTAAAGTTGCTAGCTTTAGAAGACGATTAATAAATAGTTAATACTTAAACATTCCCTCTTCAATGGGAATTATAATTATTAAAAGCAAAGTGAATTGCTTTAGATTGTAAAGATAAGATTATTATACTGACTTTAAAAAATGAAGAAATTATTTAAACTATCTTAACGTCTATTATCTTTACTGGGCAGGATTTTGATGCTTTTTCACAGTTTTCAAAAATTAATTCATCTTTTGATTTAATGGTGAAAAACCCTTTCTTTTCGTTAGCGTGAAGCAGTACTGCTTTACCGTCTTTTTTTGACATTTGAAATTGCCTTGGTGCTAATTCTACACAATAATTACAGCCTATACACTTTTTGCGTTGTAAGGTAATTATTATCATTAGGCTTCTACTTTGTTCTCAATAATTTTATATAATTTATCAGAAGGTCTAATTCTGAAATCTAAAGGAATAGTTATTGAATCTCCTTTTGTTCCTGTATTTTTATGCTCATCATTAACTAACATTTCTTTAATTTCAAATTCTTGAGCACCTGTAGTTGGTCCCGTAATTAAAACGTTGTCTCCAATTGAAATATCGTAAGCTTCTATTTTAAATTCACCAATTTTTGCTTTTGGGAAAAAGTGCATGCCTTTACCAAGATATACTTTCTTTTGTGTCGCATGAGACCCTGAACCTTTACTCCATTCTCCCAACTTTTGTCCTAAATAATAGCCATTCCAAAACCCGCGATTATACACTTTTTCTAATTCTAACATCCAAGACACCACCTCATCTTTATTATAAGTACCATTAGCAACACTATCAATAGCCTCACGATAACATTTAATAACTTTGGCCACATATTCTGGTGCTCTACCGCGTCCTTCAATCTTTAAAACTTTTATCCCAGCATCTGCTACTTGATCTAAAAAATCAATAGTACACAAATCCTTTGGAGACATAATGTATTCATTATCTAACTCCATTTCAAAACCAGTTTCTTGATCTATAACGGTATATTTTTTTCTGCAATTTTGCTTGCAAGCCCCTCTGTTTGCTGATGAGTTGTACGAATGTAAGCTCATATAACATTTACCGGAAACAGCCATACATAAGGCACCATGTCCAAAAATCTCAATCTCAACAAGATTTCCTGAGGGTCCTTTTATTTGCTCTTTTTCAATATGCTCTATTATTTTTTTTACCTGCCGTAAACTCAATTCCCTGCTTAATACCATTGTATCAGCAAACATCGCGTAAAACTTAACGGTCTCAATATTTGTAATATTAATTTGAGTTGAAACATGAATTTCCATTCCTATTTCTTTAGCAGATGCAATAACCGCCTGATCCATTGCAATAACAGCTGTAATATTTGCCTCTTTGGCTTTCTTAAGTAAAGTTTTAACTATAGATAAATCGTGATCGTAGATAATTGTATTAAGGGTTAGGTATGTGCGAACGTTTTTAGCTTCGCATCGTTTAGATATTTCGCCTAAATCATCTAAAGTAAAATTAATATAGGCTCTTGCTCGCATATTCAATTGCTCTACGCCAAAATATACTGAATCTGCTCCATTATCTAAAGCAGCTTGAAGCGATTCGAAATTTCCAGCGGGTGCCATTAATTCTATATGTTGCATATCTAACTAATTAAATTTTTGCAAAGGTAACGCTTTTCAACTATTCTTATCTTTTTGTTTTCCAATAAAAAAACGCTTTGATTTTGTCAAAGCGTTTTATCAGTGTTGTTAAAGTTTCTAAATATTATTTCATAGCAAAACTTTCCCAATTATATAATGTAGATGCAAAAAGTATAAAAAGGTTGCGTCATTAAATTGTATTGTCTAAAAGATGTATTATTTTAGCATATATAGAATCAAAATATATAGAAATGAGTAACGAAAAAGAAGCAAAATTAAAAGCATTAAAACTTACATTAGATAAACTAGATAAAGCATACGGTAAAGGGACTGTTATGAAAATGAGCGATGCCGCTATAGAAAATATAGAAGCTATTTCTTCAGGATCTCTTGGTTTAGATTTAGCATTAGGTGTAGGTGGCTATCCAAGAGGGCGTGTGATAGAAATATATGGTCCAGAATCTTCAGGGAAGACAACACTAACATTACATGCTATTGCTGAAGCTCAAAAGGCAGGAGGTATTGCTGCCTTTATTGACGCAGAACACGCATTTGATCGTTTTTATGGAGAAAAGTTAGGTATTGATATCGATAATTTAATTATTTCTCAACCGGATTATGGTGAACAAGCATTAGAAATAGCTGAAAATTTAGTGCGTTCCGGCGCAATAGATATTATTGTAATCGATTCGGTTGCTGCATTAACTCCAAAAAGTGAAATTGAAGGTGAAATGGGGGATTCTAAAATGGGATTGCATGCGAGATTAATGTCACAAGCCTTACGAAAACTTACTGCTGCCATTAGCAAAACGAATTGTACTATGATTTTTATAAACCAGTTACGTGAAAAAATCGGTGTGATGTTTGGCAATCCAGAGACAACTACCGGTGGTAATGCACTTAAATTTTATGCTTCGGTACGTTTAGATATTCGTCGTTCTACACAAATTAAAGATAGTAACGGTGCCGTTTTAGGAAATAAAACACGTGTTAAGGTAGTGAAGAATAAGGTTGCGCCCCCTTTTAGAATGGCAGAGTTTGACATTATGTATGGCGAAGGCATCTCTAAAGTTGGTGAAATTTTAGACATTGCTGT
>CAZQBE010000005.1:0-23338 GCA_964591595.1 uncultured Flavobacteriaceae bacterium | reverse complement strand
CGAAATTGTTTTGGCAACTCCTGGAACGCCTTCAATAAGCGAATGCCCATTGGCTAAAATAGAAGCAATAAGCATATCTATCATGCTTTTTTGACCAACAATAACTTTACTTATCTCATCTCTAATAAGTGTAATGCCTTGTTGCAACTCACTTAAATCAATGCGGTTTTTAAAGTTAATATCATGCTCAGAAGCTTGTGTTTCTTCAGGCAGTTTGCTTTCATTACTTTGAGACTCTTGGTTTAGGTTGTCGTTTTTTGTGTCGTCTAAATTCTCCATATGTTATGTGGTATAAAAATCTTCTATTAATTTGTTTAATCGTAATAAATCATCCTCATTACAACTTTGTTTTGCTTTTAAATGTACAATAAGGTTAATCAATTTTTTTAGTGTACTTATATCTTGTCCTGATTTAAGGGCTAATGTTTTTACAAATTTTTCATTTAAAATAGTAGTATCTAACACATAACTCCGTCGGATATGCTCTAAGAAAAATGTAATTTTTTTATCTATAATAGTTTTATGGTCTTTAGTTTCATAATATAAATTACCGATGGTTTTAGTAAAAGCAACAGTTGTATTTTGTAATGGTTTAATAACTTTTACAATACGTTGTTTACGTTTGGCATTAAAAATAATAAAAAAGAGTAAAGATAAAAGAGCCAAATACCAAGCCCATTTTAAAGCGGTTTGACTAAGAATATATCGTAAAGGTGATGTGCCTAATTCGTATCTTCTTTTGTTTTGAGAATCAAAGAAGATAGTGTCATCTGGTAAATACGATAGTATTGCTGCGGCATATTTTTTGTTATTCTTTTTTAACAGTGTATAATTTGTAAACGCAATAGGTTGCAAATGTAAATAGATATTTCCTTCCCCGTAATTTACTTTCACAAAATTTATGTGTGGTATACTGTCAAAATTTTGATATCCTAAAACTGTTGTAGTTGTAGAATCGAGTTTAGAAAAATAAATATCACTCAATCCTTTTTCAATAGTAATGGAATCATTATTAAATGAAGGGTTTGCTAAACTAAAATCGGCTTTTCCTGAAAAATCGTAGTCGTTATTGGTATCAAAAAACAAAGAGTCTTTAAATTTTTGTGGAAAATAATCGGTTGATATAAAGAGGGTATTACCAAACGAAGCAAAATCCATAAGTTCTTGAGCAGAAACATCATCTATATTGGCATAATTATCAATGTACATATAAGTACCTGTGGTTAAATAGGTAGAGTCTTCCCAATCGTAAAGTTCATCAAAATACTCATACGGCGTAACTCTAATATCTTGAATCTTACTTTTAGGAAACAACGATTCTAGTTCATTATACAACACAAAAGTGCCATATGGGGTTTTATGTTTTTCATTATACGTTTGTGACCAATTAATAGGCTTGGGTTTAGAAAACTCAATAGCAATAGCACCAGCAAAAAGCAGTAGTAAAAAAAAAATATAAATTTTTATGGTTTTGTTCATGCTTTTATAGTCTCTAAAAAATTAATAAACGCATGTTTGGCTTTACTGAATTGTTCTTGGTTCACATCAAATTCACCATACCATATATAATTATAAAGATATGAGGTATATGAAAATTCTTCTTTAAAAGTATTAGAGGCAATCTCATTTTTATAGTCGCTATTGGTTTTTTCAACATCGTATTTTATAAGCTCTTCTTGAGTTAATTTTTTGAGTAACCAGAGGTAATAATACCGTATTGCCAACCTATAATTGTTATTGCTTTCGGCTTCTGAGATAAGTGCTTTAAAATTAGTAGCATGGATATTATTTTCAATATCTGTTACAGGAATAATGCTTTTATCGGACGATTTTCCGAACACCCAAGTGCCTTCTTTATTAACAACTGCTCTAAAGATGAAATAAATAACCAGTAGAAATAGAATTACACCTGCTGTTTTAATAGCAATATCTGTAGCGTTTGAGGCTTGTCCTTCACCTGTTAGGTTAAATAAGCGTTTAAAAAAATCACTTAGCCATTGTTTAAAGCGTGACCACCACCCTGAGTTTTCAACGGTTCTTTCGTAGATAAAATCCTTGCCACTATACTTGCCTTGTAAATTTTCGAAGTAACGTGGTGTAATATTTGAATGGTCTACTTGTAATGAATCGCTAGTATTTTGAAACACAATTGCATTTGTAGTATGTACTTCAGCATAAGAACTAAGTGAGATGCCAATGCAAAAAAGAATGATATGTAATCCATTCATTTTACTCACCTGAGCCTATTTGGTCTATTATACTTTTGGTATTTATATTTTCTTGGTCTTCTTTTAAACTATAAAACACAATGCCTTGATTAAGTTGTACAATGTTGTTAAGTATAGAGCCAACTACAAATGTTATAAAGAAAACTATGAGCATAATCACCATCATTGTACCACCAATATCTTGGGTGGTATTTGAACCACTTTCTATTGTTGTAAATAAACGTGCCATTCCAAAAACATAAGGAATAAGTGTAATTACATTTTGTACAAGATATCCCATTAAAAAGAACAACCCTACGCTTCCAACAGCAGTCCAAAATTTTGACATAAGGAGTGTCCAAGCATAGCCAAAACTATCCCAAATCCCTTTCTTATGCTCAATATACTCCATAAGTGTCATATTATAAAACAAAGATATAGCGCCAATAACAAGAGGGAGTAAAAGAAGACCAATAATGGTTATGGCTAACACAAACATAACAATACCAGAAACTATTAAAATTGGAAACGCAATAAGTAAACCACACAATAGAAAAACAAATAATTTGCCAATATTAGCTTTATAACTCTCTATTATTGCTTTGGTGTTAAAGTTTGAACCATTGTTTTTAATATATAATTTTAAATAAATAGCTGTATAAGCATATGAAATAATACCAGCAATAAGACCAACAGTTAAAAACACAAATAGTAAAAGTATGAATAGCCCCAAATTGTCATTCATATAATCGTCCATAGCATTTGGGTTATTTTGTAGGATGCCACCAAAGAGTAGCTCAGAATAAAACTTGGTAAAAAAGTAACCTAGTACCATTAGAATCATTAAAAAGATACCGTTTACTTTAAAGTAATGTTTAAAATAATGCTTTCCGTTTTGCTTTAAAAACGCAAAAGTATCTTGAAAAAAAGCACTAAAATCTCTGGATTTATATAATTGCATAGGTTTGTTTTAATTTTTTGTTCAGTATAAAGGGGTAAACTAAATAGTAAAATGAAATGATACTAAGGGTTAATAAAATGATGCCAACCGAAAGCCAATTGGGCATTGTATTAGAGTACCGTGTTACATAACCTTCTAAAAAGCCAGCGGCAAATGTAAATGGAAATGTACTTATTAATATCTTTACACCATCTTTCATTCCCATTTTAAAGGAGGTCATTCTAGAAAACGTTTTTGGAAATAAAATACTAGCCCCTAAAATTAAACCTGCAGCACCTTCAATAACAATAGCAAAAATTTCCATGGCACCATGAATCCAAATACCTCTAACACTTTCCCAAAGGACACCTTCGGTATAAAAAAAGTATTGAAAAGCACCTAACATAATTCCATTTCGAAGTAATAAATAACCTGTGCCTATGCCTCCAAAAACACCATATATAAAAGACAGTAAACCAACATATAAATTGTTTAATGTAATACCAAAAAAGCTTCCCCAATTGCTACCACTTTTATAAACGGCTACGGGATCTCCAGCTTCTATATTCTCAAGGGTCATATTTATATAGTGATCGCCTAAAATTAAGCGTACAAACGAATCATCAAAAGCTGCCGATAGTGCACCTATAGCAACAAATGCACCAAAAATTAAAAATGCATAAAGTACATAACGTCTATAATTATACACAATTAATGGGACTGCAATCTTCCAAAAGTGCACAAATCGGTTAGTGTCTTCACGTTTAGTTTTATATATTTTTTGAAAAGCTTTTGCTGCTAAGTTGTTTAAATAAAGAATTGTTTTACTTTTGGGATAGTAAGTTTGAGCGTAAGATAAATCATTTGCTAAGTGTACGTAAAGCGAAGCGAGTTGGTCTGGGTTTTTTAAAGTTTTTCCAAAAATAGCTTTTTCAAAATTCAGCCATTTTTCTTTGTTTTGTTTAATAAATGCAACTTCTCTCATACACATTCAAATTAAAACAATTAATGGTAGAGTTACAAATAAATACCACTCAAAATGTAAATATAAATTTTACAGCAGCAAGTGTTGGAGAACGTATTTTGGCATATGTTATTGATTGGATAATAAAGATTGCTTATGCGATTGTTATTTACCAAATTATGTTTAAGCTATTTCAAATAGACGATCTTGTTAAGGATATGGATTATTGGTCGCAAATGGCTATTTATGTTGTGTTTTATTTACCTGCGATGTTTTATACATTAATTTTTGAAACTATACTTGACGGACAAACAATTGGGAAACGTATTATAAAGATTAAGGTGGTAAAAATTGATGGGTATCAAGCGTCTTTATCAGATTTTGTAATTCGTTGGTTTTTTAGAATTATAGATTTAAATATGATGAGTGGCGTTGTTGCTTTAATAGCAATAATTGCAAGCTCTAAAAACCAAAGGTTGGGAGATATGACCGCAGGGACATCGGTAATTGCATTAAAAAATAAAGTAAATATTAACCATACTATTTTAGAAGATTTAAAAACAGATTATATGCCAACGTATCCTAATGTTATTAAATTGTCGGATAATGATGCCCGAATTATTAAAGACACCTTTACTACAGCAAAAGCTACAAGAGATTACCAAACACTTATTAAGCTTCGAAATAAAATAAAAGAGGTTGTTGAGATAAAAGCCGTTAAGCAAAGTAACGACGTAGAGTTTATAGATACTATTTTAAAAGATTATAATTATTTTACACAGAATATGTAAATAGAGAACCAATTTTGTGTAGCAAAATGGAGTGAATCACTTAATATTAGCTTACTGAAGAAATTTAAACGGAATTATTTAGAAAATCATGTTTTATACCATTGATATATTAGGAACCATTGCCTTTGCTATTTCAGGGGTACTTGTTGCAATTAATAAAAAAATGGATCCTTTTGGTATCCTCATCATTGCTTTTGTAACTGCTGTTGGTGGTGGAACATTGCGTGATATTTTAATTGGTAGAACTCCAGTAAGTTGGATGGAGGATATGACCTTTACTTATGTTATTATTGCATCGGTAATTTTTGCAGTAATTTTTAGAAACAAGATTAATTATTTACGAACGTCTTTGTTTTTGTTTGATACTATTGGAATTGGTTTATATACAGTTGTTGGTATTGAAAAGGGTATTAATGCGGAATTACATCCAATAATCTCTATTGCATTAGGAACTATTTCTGCATGTTTTGGTGGTGTAATTCGCGATATATTATGTAATGAAATTCCCGTAATTTTTAGGAAGGAAGTATATGCTACGGCTTGTATTTTAGGCGGTATATCTTATTTTTTACTTCGGAAATTACCAATTGATTCAAATGCGGTGTTTGCTATTGCTGGAGGTATTGTAATTGTGGTGAGATTATTAGCAGTAAAGTTTAAAATTGCATTGCCGAGTGTTTATAAAGAAAATTAATCAATAATCTCCACTTTACGAATATAAATATTCTGTAGAGGCCAATCAGATTTGTCTGTTTTAACAGCTGCAATCTTATCAATAACGTCCATGCCTTTAGTCACTTTTCCAAAAATAGTATAATCACCATCTAAAAAATGTGAACCACCATGTTGTTGTACAATAAAAAACTCAAAAGGTGATGCGAGTTTATATGGGTTGTCAATTTCGCTACTAGGCATACTTATTACACCTCTATTGTGCTTATAACCTTGGTTTGTATCAGTAGGTAATAGGTATTTTCCAATTTTCGCTCGTTTTCTGGCTGTTGCCTTAGTATCACTATTTCCAGCCTGAACCATAAAATTATTAATAACTCTGTAAAATTGAGTGTTATCAAAGTAATGTTGTTTGGTTAAAAAGATAAAATTTGCTCTATGGAATTTGGTCTTATCAAAGAGTAAAATATCAATGTTACCAAAATCTGAGTATATGCGTACTTTATTTTCTTTGTTATGCTTTTCGTATTCCAAAAAGAAATCCATAGCATTTTTACTATTTAATACAGGGAATTCTCTTTTAGGCATTTCAGTTATAACTTTTTTTTTAATGGATTTAGCTTTTGTTTCAGTTTGAACTGGAGTAGGTAATTTTTTCTGTTCAGATTTTTTATCTTCACAGTTCATAAAAAGTACAACACAAAAAAATAATAAGACTCTCATAAATGAATTTTGATAAGTTTTTAATATCGATTTCAAAAATAAAGAATATCCCGCTACCGGCAGAGGCTTCACAATTTAAAATGTCACCTCCTTTTAGAAAAGAGTTGATAAATATGAATAAAGAAGCAATGAAAACGGCTAAAAAAGCAGGAGTAATGGCGTTGTTTTACCCTAATGATAATCAGCAAACAACGCTGGTTTTAATTTTGCGCAAAACATATAATGGTGTACATTCTGCTCAGATAGGGTTTCCTGGAGGAAAGCTAGAAGCCCAAGACGATTCTCTTAAAACAGCCGCGATTAGAGAGACTTTTGAAGAAATAGGTGTTCCTGTTCAAGGTATTGAAGTAGTAAAACAACTTACTCAAGTTTACATTCCACCTAGTAATTTTTATGTACAACCCTTTATTGGGGTTTCTAGGGAGACACCTGTATTTGTAAAACAAGAAGATGAGGTTGAAGAGATTATTGAGGTGTCTTTAAAACATTTTATGGACGAGAATAATCGTATTACCAAGTGGGTAGAAACATCGTATAGTATTAATGTAGAGGTTCCTGCTTTTAAGTTAAACGGACATGTGGTTTGGGGCGCAACAGCAATGATACTAAGCGAAATTAAAGACTTGTTAAAACAAATGCTCTAGTTTGTAAGTTTTGTTACATTTGCAAGCACTAACTAAATAAATAATTTTGAGTTTATGGGATTATTTAAAGAAAATCCTTTTGGGCATAAGTTATTCTTAAAAAAATGGCTGATAAGAATTATGGGTGTTATTACTCATAAACGCTTTAGAGGGTTTAATGAATTACAAATAGTTGGTTCGGAGATTATTAAAAATCTTCCAGATACTAATGTATTGTTTATCTCTAATCATCAAACCTATTTCGCAGATGTTGTTTCTATGTTTCATGTCTTTAACGCCAGTTTATGTGGTCGCGTAGATTCTATTAAAAATGTCGGCTATTTATGGAACCCAAAACTTAACATTTATTATGTGGCAGCTAAGGAGACGATGAAGTCTGGCTTATTGCCTAAAATTATGGCTTATGCGGGATCTATTAGTATTGAACGTACTTGGAGAGCACAAGGTAAAGATGTAAATAGGCAAGTGAAGATGAGCGATATTACAAATATTTCTAAAGCACTTGATGATGGTTGGGTAATTACCTTTCCACAAGGTACAACAACACCTTTTAAGCCTATTAGAAAAGGAACTGCGCATATTATTAAACGCTATAAGCCTATTGTTGTTCCTATTGTAATCGATGGGTTTAGGCGATCGTTTGATAAAAAGGGGTTACGTATTAAAAAGAAAAATATTCTGCAAACTTTTGAAATAAAGAAGCCTTTAGATATAGATTACGACAACGAAAGTATTGATGACATTGTTGAGAAAATTGAATATGCTATTGAGCAACATCCTTCATTTTTAAAAGTAATTTCTAAAAAAGAGTTACAGGCTCAAGAGGAACTAAATAAACAACGTAAATGGTAGTATTGTTAAAAGTTCATTTAACAATCTAACTATACTTCTAATTTTTTAAGGTCACGATAATTCTTATTAAGACGTTTAAGCAAAATGCCATAGATTAAGTAGTAAAATCCAAGAAATATAAGTATCATAACACCAAGCACTAATAATGTTATTAAAATAGTTGTGGCATAGAATTTAAATAACTCTCCGTTTGTAGCCGCCTTGTCAATCATTGACACTATTTGGTCATCTTTATTAAATTGAATACCTAAAACCACAAACGTTGAAATAAAAAGAAAAATAAGGTTAAAGGCTACGTATTGCTTTACTGTACGTCTTGTTTTTAGTATGTTTTCCATTAATTTCTTAGCATTATCAGTTACCGAAATGGTGCGATAATTCATGAAAAATTTATAGAAAAAATAGGCTAATATAGCATAACCAATTATGGTAAGCGGAATCATAATGTTTTCAGCATTATAACTTTTAAACCGTTGCATACTTTCAGTATCTTTAACAGCAAAGGAGATGAATCCCCAAAACACAAACTCTAAAAGGCTTATAATAAATATCCATTTAACAATTGAAGACGACTTTTTTAAGATCATCTTATATATATCGTTATAAGATAACTTAGGGTAATCCTTGTCGTTCTTTTGCCAATCTTTCTTTAATAACTCTAATTCATCCATAGTATTACGGATTTAATATGGTTTTAAGTTTTGCTTTAACGCGATTCATTTTTACTCTCGCGTTTACTTCACTTATTCCCATAGTTTCACTTATTTCTCTATAGTTCTTGTCTTCTAAATAAAGAAAAACAAGCGCTTTTTCAATATCGTTTAAATGATGTACTGCTTTATATAGCAGTTTTAATTGTTGCTCTTCAGTATCATCATAATCTTCAGCTTTTATTTTAAACTGTACTTCGTCATAGCCTTGTGTGTTTATTCTACGTTTAGATTTTCTATACAAGGTTATTGCTGTATTTAAACCAACGCGATACATCCAAGTACTAAATTTTGAATCGCCACGAAACTTTGGATAAGCACGCCAAAGTTGTATGGTAATCTCTTGAAATAAATCGTTGTGAGCATCATAATTATTGGTATATAAGCGGCATACCTTATGTATAATATTTTGATGCTTTTCCAGCAATTCAACAAAATTATGTTCTAGTTCTTTATTCAATGTGATGCGTTAGTTACCTTGTAAGTAGCTTTAAATTTTGAAATGTTACAAATGTGGTAAATTAATATTTAAAAAGGAACGCTTAATCACGTTGTTTTAAAATCCCCATTACTATTAAATACTGTGCTAATGCGTAAGTAAACATAATAATTAAACCTGCTGAAGCAAAGGATTGATAAAACTTATTTATAGATAAAACACTATCAGAAATCATAAAGAATAACGCACCTACAACTACTAAATAATAACTTTTATTTGATATTTTTCCTTTTCGCAACCAAGCCATGACTACCATTGTTAAAATTACAGTTAAGTATAATAATACTGGTATTTGCATATCGCCTAGACCATCTTTTATTAGGTAAAAGATTCCAGTTGCGTAAATAAGTAATGTAATAATTATAAATAACGGATTTATAGTTTTGTTTCGTTTTTTAATAAATGTTAGAATATACATAATGTGCGCTAATAAAAAGGCAATCAATCCTCCTATAAAAAAGTTAGCAGATGTACCAACAAACATGAGTAAAATATCTCCAGTTAAAGAGAATATTAAAGCTAGAAGTGTAATGTTTCTAACAGCTTTTGGGAGGTGATTACTTTTACTCCAAAAGAATACAATTAATGATGTGAGTATTAAAGGTTTTGTAAAATAATGGAATTGTGAAAGGCTTTCAATGTTTCCAGTAATAAGTTCTAACAAAACAATTATTAAAAAAATTGAGGAGAACGATTTTTCACTTTTAGATAGTTGCATAAATAGTTATTTATTCAAATATATTCAATTCGTCATTAAATTTTTACAGTTCGGTTACTATAAATTTATGAACTCAATGTTATAATGCAATTTTGAGCCATCAATTAAAAATCGAACACATAAGAATAATGAAGACACTACTAATCACAGTATTAATCGTATTAAGTTTTAGCCTTAGCGCACAAACTACTATCAATGGTGTAGTTACAGATAACAAGGGAGTAGCTATTAATGGAGCCAATGTATATCTAGAAGGTACTTATGATGGCGGAACAACGGATAGAAAGGGTATCTTTGAATTTAAAACTAGTGAAAAGGGAACCCAAACACTTATTGTTTCATATTTATCTTATGAGACTTTTACCATGGTAGGCGATGTGTCTTATATGCACGATTTAAAAGTTAAACTGCGTGAAGATGTAAGTGCCTTAGATGCTGTAGTATTGTCGGCAGGAACTTTTGAAGCAGGCGATAATAGTAAGGTTACCGTTTTAAAACCACTAGATGTTGTTACTACCGCAAGTGCTTTAGGCGATTTTGTTGGTGCTTTGCAAACATTACCAGGAACAACTACTGTTGCCGAGGATGGACGCTTATTTGTGCGTGGTGGAGAAGCCGAAGAAACGCAAATATTTATTGATGGTATTCGTGTGTTTACACCTTATACACCAACTACTAATAACACACCAACTAGAGGGCGTTACTCACCTTTTTTGTTTGATGGTATTACATTTTCAACTGGTGGTTATTCTGCCGAATATGGTCAGGCATTGTCTAGTGTATTGTTACTAAATACCATTGAAGAACCGGATCAGGAAAAAACAGATGTTGGCATTATGAGCCTTGGTGCTACATTAGGAAACACACAAAAATGGGAAAAATCATCCATTAGCGTAAATGCTTCATATATTAATTTAGCACCATATGTTGCTTTGTTTCCAGATAGAAACGACTGGAAAAAACCGTATGAAGCATTTTCAGGTGAAGCAGTATTTAGACAAAAGTTTGATAATGGAATTCTAAAATTATATACAGCTTTTGATACTTCTAATTTTGAATTAACACAAGAAGATATTAATTACAATGATGGCATTCATTTTAAGCTACATAACAACAACCTCTATTTTAATGGGACTTACCAAGGTATGCTCAATGAGGTTTGGTCTGTACGTGGCGGTTTAAGTTATACAAACAATAATGAAAAAACAATTGTTTTAGACAACAATATAACCGATGTAGAGAACAGTATTCATGCAAAGCTAAAATTTAAAAGACGCTTTAGCAGTCGGTTTAAGCTTAATTTCGGAGCTGAATATTTTTCAACCAATTTTGACGAAACATTTTCTAATACTACAGTTGCACAAACCACTTATGGCTTTAATAATAATATAGTTGCTGCATTTACAGAAGCCGATATTTTCTTTTCGAAAAAACTAGCTTTAAAAGCAGGTGTAAGAGCGGAATATAGCGAACTGTTTAAAGCGTTTAATATCGCTCCAAGACTGTCTTTAGCGTATAAAACGTCTAAAAAGGGACAAGTGTCTTTGGCGTACGGTAATTTTTATCAAAACCCTTTGAGCAATGTTTTAAAGTTTAATCAGGATTTAAAAGCACAAAGCACCACACATTATATTTTAAATTATCAATTGAATGTTGATGGTAAAATTTTTAGAGCCGAAGCCTTTTATAAAGACTACACTAGTTTGATAAAGTACGATTCGGAGTTTGTAGATTTTAATACCAATATTACCAATGATGGTTTTGGATATGCCAAAGGACTCGATTTGTTTTGGCGCGATAGCAAGAGCATAAAAAATATAGATTACTGGTTAAGTTATTCGTATTTGGATTCTGAGCGTGATTATAGAAACTATCCCATGCAAGCACAGCCCAATTTTGTAAATACAAATAATTTATCTGTAGTGGAAAAATATTGGATAGCCGATTGGAAAAGTCAGGTTGGGTTTAGTTATACGTTTGCTTCTGGGCGTCCCTATACCAACCCCAATGATGTAGGATTTTTAAATGCCAAAACCAAAGCCTATAACAGTTTGAGTTTAAATTGGGCGTATTTAATTTCGCAACAAAAGATTTTATATTTCTCTATAAATAATGCTTTGGGTTATAAAAATATTAATGGGTATCAATATGCCAATACACCAGATATTAACGGAAATTTTGCACGTCGTGCCATACGACCAGCAGCCGACCAGTTCTTTTTTGTAGGTTTCTTTTGGACCATTAGTGAGGATAAGAAAAGTAACCAGTTGGATAATTTGTAAAAAACAAGGTTTGATCTTAAGTATATCAACTGTTTTAATTGTTTATATACAACGTTAACGAAGTTAGCTGTTTTTAAGTTTAGAATCAATAAAGATTTTACTATCAATCTTTTAAACGGATTGATACATAAGATCCATTTATAATCTTCCAACCTCTATTTCCTTTAATAAGCGTGAAATAATCAAAATTATGCCTTTGGGCTTTGTCTTCAACTATTAGAGTAGCATCAGCTTTTACAAATGCCAGTTTGCCTTCAGAAATATGGATGGTAAATTTGGAAACAGGTTCGGTATATTTTGTTGGGTTGGTTTCAGATCTTAACATTACCATAAATTCTTCTAAAGTTATGTTATATGTATTCCATTTTTCATTCTTAAAAGAAGCACCAGCAATGTTAGCATTTTTAGTAAATAAGTTAGGCATAGCATCAATATCATAGTTGCTAGCAGCTGTTAAGAATTGTTTTACTACATCTTTAACAGCCATTTCATCTTTTGCTAAATCTGTTGAAACATTTTGTTGTGCTAAAAGCAAATTTGAGATTGCAAAAGCGAATAGTAATAATGTAATTTTTTTCATCTGTTTATGTTTATTCCTTAATTGTTTCCGGTTGGTTGTATACTTTAAACTCAAAAATATCATTTCTGGAGTAGTGTCCAATCACATCAAAGTCCAGTTTGCTGCGTTTAATATCTTCTAGGTCTAGTTCGGCTACCAAAGCACCTGCTTTATCAAATAAAGGGTCTTCTATAATCTTACATAAAGGTGATACAATGACACTGCCACCAGGACATAGATTGTCTTTTTCGTTTGCAACTGCATATTGATATTTTTCAGGATACATAGCCTTGGTCATGTATTGGTTGCATCCAGCGGCCCTCTAGGGCTATTTGCTGCATAGTGGCTGCCCATTGCTCACGTGAGTCTGCTGTTGGTGCTATATAAATTTCAACACCTTTTAAGTACATAGACATTCGTGCCTGTGGCATATAGTTTTCCTAGCAAATAAGTCCTCCAAGTTTTCCAATCTTTGTATCGACAGTTACTAGAGATTCCCCACCAGCTTCTGCCCAAATTAAGCGCTCGCTTCTTGTAGGTTTTATTTTTCGGTTTACACCCAATAAACCTTTAGTAGGAGAAATGTAAAGCATGGAGCAATACAGACTTCCATTAGCATTTTGTTTTTCGGCAGCACCAATAACCAGATATGTGTTTTCAGTTTTAGCTATTTTTTCAAGGCGTTTTAAGTGGTCGCTTTCTAAATCGAGGCTACTATTGTAATAATCGATGTAGTGTTGCCGTCCTTCATCTGTTCTGCTACCAACAATGGCACCAAATGAAAACCCTCGTGGATAACCTGGAATAAACGATTCAGGAAACACAATAAGTTCACAACCTTGTTGTGTATATTGTTTTGTAATATGTTCAATTTTGTCTATCGTTTTTTCTAGATCAAAAAAAACAGGAGAATCTTGTATTACAGCTACTTTTACTTTCATTTATTTTTTAGTTAAAAATGCTCTAATATCCTTAGATAGTTTTATTAAATCTGGTTCATGAGTATACATCATGTGTCCTGCTTCAAAATACTTCAATGTGACACGCTCTTTTACAATACTATTTCTAGCAAAGGTATATTCTGCATCAAAAAATGGGCAAATTAAATCGTAATAACCACAAGCAACAAGCACTTTCATCTCTGTATTTCGCCGCATTGTAGCACCTAATAACCGTGCTGTATTTACAGGAGCTGGTTCCCAGTATTGCCCATCAGGAACTGTTCTCCAACGCCATTTAGAACCTATTTGACCATTTGAAGTTAAATAAGGTCTATCCATTTCAATATTCAGTTCTGAAGCAAAATAATGATTTAAAGCAGCAGTATAAGCCGAACTTATTTGGTAAGATGCAGCATCACCTAGCCTTGGACTTTCAGAGACATCATCGGCTTCGTCTCCCATAAACCTACCATCTAAACGCCCAATAGCTAATCCTTTGTCTGTTAATAATTGTTTTTGAAAACGTGGCATTAAGATGCGAAGGTTTGATTTTAAAATGTAAGCTTTGTCTAAACCAATAAAGTAAGCAAGTGTATTTGCAATCTCGTTTTTTTTGGTTTCACTCAATAGGGTGCCTTTATATAAAGCAGGAGCATAGGTGTTATAAGTAAAATTACGAGCTTCTTCAACAAAGGCTTCTAAAGTTTTTCCTTGACCAGCTTTTTTATGATACCAAGCTGTAGCTGCCATACTTGGTAAATAGGTGAGATACGATGTGATGTTATCGTGTATAGAGGTAGAGCCATCATAATCTAAAGCCTGAGAAATTAAAATTAACCCATTGAGTGCCATATTTTGACCTCCGCCTTCTAGTATATTTGCAACGGCAGCAGCTCTAGTAGTACCATAACTTTCACCTGCAATGTATTTTGGAGAATTCCAGCGCTTATTTTCGGTAAT
Organism: uncultured Flavobacteriaceae bacterium; assembly: GCA_964591595.1. Lineage (GTDB taxonomy): Bacteria > Bacteroidota > Bacteroidia > Flavobacteriales > Flavobacteriaceae > JAADHG01. The sequence goes on along the minus strand of CAZQBE010000005.1, from coordinate 8,876 downwards.
CCATTGTCGCATAAATTTTGCAATAGACCTTGCATCTTCGTTGAGACCCCAATAATCTTTGACTTTGCCTTTACCAATAACACGACTATAACCTGTACCAATTGGATCTATAAAAACAAGATCAGTAAGGTCTAATAAACCTTGATTATTTGTAACTATTGGATATGGAGCAGCACCATCATCTTTTTGTGCCTCCGAATTTACTTTTACAATTTTAGGACCAAACATTCCCATATGTAACCATACTGAAGCAGATCCTGGGCCACCATTAAATACAAAGGTCACTGGTCGTTTTGAAAAACCACTAACACCTTCTTTAGTATATGCAACAGACCATAAAGAAGCCACAGAATCACCTTTGGTGTTTTTTAGGTATGTTTCTTTAGCTGTTGCTTTATATGTAATTAGTTTATTATTAAAACTAGCTTGATGAAAAGTTATAAATGATTTGGCAAGAGGAATTGGTTTAATGTCTTCTTTTTTTTCTTGTGCTATTAAAGTAAAGTTAAAAAGTGTTATTCCTAAAAAGAAAAAAATAGTTTTCATAATTTGTTTTTATTGTTAAAATGAAAAATTTAGTTAAAATATATTATTCTTGTATTTCTATAATAGCTTCTACTTCGCAGGCTAAATTAAAAGGTAGCGATGCCATTCCAACTGCAGAGCGTGCATGCCTGCCACGTTCTCCAAAAACTTCAACCATCAAATCGGTATAGCCATTAATTACTTCTGGTTGTTGGGTAAAAGAAGAGTCTGCATTAACCATTCCAAGAACTTTCACAATACGAACTACTTTATTGAGGTCTCCAATTTCAGATTTTAAAATAGCAATATGGTTAATGGCAGTTATTCTTGCCGCAGAATATCCTTCTTCAATAGTTAAATCGGTGCCCACTTTTCCTGTAATTCTTACACCATTATTTGTTCTAGGACCATTTCCAGATAAGTAAATAAGATTCTCAGTTTTTACAGCCAAAGCAATATTGATACCTTTAGGAAGTTTAGGGACTTTAAGTGTTATTCCCAAAGAATCTAACCGTTGTTCAATATCATAATCATATAAATTTTCAATGGTTTGCTCTTTTTGTTTTACAGAATTACAGGCCGTTAATATTATAAGGAAAAGAAAAATAAGACGCTTCATATGTAGTACTTGTTGGTTACTAAGATTTGATATAAAGTTAGCTAAATTTAATTAATCTCTTGAGGTGTAAAAACATCTCTGAGAAGCTGACAAATGTCATAGTATTTTTTCTTATTTGTTTGTAATTTAATAGTCGTAAAATACTGGTATCATGGAACTAAAGAAAAATCCAGAATTTGATTTAAACAGAAATAGCGGTTTGTATTTTGAAATTGGACTCGCATTAATGTTGTTTGTGTCTTACAGTTTATTGAACTATAAAACATACGACAAGCAAGATGTTACATTAGATATGATAACTATTAATGAAGATGTTGAAGAAGATATTCCTTTAATAAATGTAGTTACACCACCACCACCTCCTCCTCCAAAAGCGGCTCCTGAGGTTATTATAGTGGTTGAAGATGTGGTTGAAGTTGAAGAAACGGTAATTGAGAGTACCGAAATCAGTATGGAAGAAGCTATAGAAGAGCGTATTGTTAGTGTAGAGGATGTAAATGTTGATGAAGTTGAAGAAAATATTTCTGTGCCTTTCGCAGTGGTTGAGAAAGTACCTATTTGGCCTGGTTGTAAAGGAAAAACCAATGCTGAATTAAAGAAATGTTTTCAAGAAAATATGATAACACATGTTAAAAAGAATTTTGAGTACCCTCAAACTGCTATAGAATTAGGTATTCGAGGTAAAGTATTTGTGTTATTTACTATAGATTCTAACGGAAATGTGGCTAACATTAAATCCCGTGGTCCAGATAGAATTTTAGAAAAAGAAGCCGAACGTATTGTTAGTTTATTACCCCAAATGACACCTGGAAAACAACGCGGCAGATCCGTAAATGTCCCATATAGCTTGCCTATAGTATTTAAATATTCAGAAAATAAGCCGTAAATAAAAGGTTAGTGAGACCTGGGTGCTTCACCTTGTCTCCAAAATAGCAATCCAATAATAACTCCAAAGGTCATGGATAAGAAATATACCGAAAATCTATATTCATGCGATGTTATAAAATTAGTTGTATGAGATTTTACATTAAAAATTGCTATTAACAAAGCGATGCCTATTACAATTACTGAACCAACTGTACCATTTACAAAGGGTTTATTAAATCTGACAAAAAATAAGTTAGCAGCAACTGCTCCCCAAAAATAAGTTATAATAAACCAACCATTCTCAGTTTTGTCTTTTATGATATTGCTTACGGTGTTACCATCCTTTCTGTCTAATGCCAAATATACATCCAATGCTAACACAAATAAGAATAGCCCGATTAGAATATACTGTACTTTTTTTACAAACTTCTCGTTACTTATTAGCGTTTTAAATTCTTGTACATTCATGCAATCAAGGTATTGTTGTAGTTATTGCCCAAGGGAATTCTACTTGTGGAATATGACGTTGCGACCAAAAAAAGTGCCCATACAATAAGCCCGCGATTAGTAGTAGTAACTGATATCGTCTTTTAATACTGAAACCTTTAGCTAATCGCTTTCCAATAAAGACTAAAATAGCAACTAGAATAATAACCAAAACCACAGGAAGCCACCAATTACTACCAAAAATAGGAGTTCTTGTTCCTAAAAAGAAATGCCCTCCTAAAACACCCCAAATAAACGTGATAAAGAAATATTTTGAATACGCCCAGTTCTTTAAAATGACATTTACAGTGTCGTTTTTAATTTTATTAAAGTTGAGATATACATTAAATAAAATTAGAAAACCTATAATACCAAATACAATATATTCGACGGTTTTAATGTCTAACATTTTAGTCTATTTTCTTCCGTTTAGCTTTAAAATTGCCGTTAGGTTGCATCATGAGTACTTCATTGATTGCACCTTTGTCGTCTTCAAGAAACTCTAATTTATAACCCTCTAAAATTTTCAAAGCAAATTTATGTTTTGATGTTGGAAGTAATTCATATTCAGGTTGACCAGTTACAAATAGATAGAGTGTATTGTCGTTTTTTATATAAAATTTAATAGTGATGGTTGAAAGTTCAAATTCACCAATGTACTTCTCTAAAGTAGCCTTGTCAACTTCAATAGTATTGGGTTTACGTTTAAATTCGATAGGATCTGGTAAAGCAGGTTCTATCTTTGATTTCATTCCTGAAATTTCACCGGCATTATTCGTTATAAAATTAAAGCGCAAAGGTCCTGAATCTGTAGTATCTATTCCAGTTTCTTTAACTTCAAACGGTTCAAAGACATCATAATGATAATGCTTTAACCACATTTTTATTAATTTAAATTGTGCAAATAAAGAATCGTTTTCTACATTAATTTCAAATGAACCATAACCCGGATGCGAGTAAGTGCCAGCATATTCTTGTTTAATATGAGATGGTCTTGCATTTTCTACTCTTTCTGATGTTTTAGCTGTTTCTACTTCCTTTTCAGCCTTTTTAGCTTTTTCTTGAGCTTTAATAAAGCGTTGGGTCCAATCTGTTTTTGCAACATCTAGCATTCTGTCAGCAATCGTATTTCTAACCAAATTTGGAACTCTCGATCCATTTTGATTTGCTAATACAACGATGCCAATACTGTCACTAGGATAAAAAGCAACGTTTGCCGAAAAGCCATCAATATTACCACCATGTTGAACCCTATAATGACCTTTATATGATGACAAAAACCAAGCATATCCATAATTAGCAAAATGTAAACCTGGTGTTTCCTTGTCAGGAATAGCACTATTGATAACCATATGCGAACCCATAGCTTCAGTTACATAAGCTTCTGGAATAATTTCTTTATCTTTAAATTTCCCCTTATTTATCCAAGTAATTAACCAATTAGACATATCGTTAACGCTACTATTAATACTTCCTGCAGGCCGCATTCCAGCAATCTTATAATAATCCATTTTAGTATTTGAGTTATCTTTTTCAGTTTGATAACCTAAAGCCGCATTTGTACTTTTTTCCATTTCGTCAATAGTTACATTAGATCGCGTCATACCTAGTGGCTTAAAGAAACGCTCTCTTATATTGTCTTCCCAACTTTTTCCAGTTATACGTTCTGCAATAACACCTTGAGTTAAGAACATAAAATTGTTGTAATACCACTGTTGTCTAATACCTGTAAAAGGTTCTTGGTATTTAATACGTTGTATTAAACTGTCTTTGTCAAAAGTTGGAAAAAGATACCAAGAAAAATCATGACGCGGTAGTCCAGTACGATGACTCATTAAATCTTTAATAATAATATGATTGTTCATATCATCATTATAAAACTCTAATTCTGGAATATATTTTCTTGGATTATCATCAAACGATAATTTATCTTCGTTTCGTAATTGCCCAAGAATTGAAGATGTAAATGCTTTAGTGCTAGAGCCAATAGCAAATAACGTATTTGTATTGACAGGAGTCTTGTGTTCTAAATCACTAAAACCAAATCCTTTGGCATATATAACTTTGTCTTTTTCAACAACAGCAACCGCAAATCCCGCAGCGTGTGTTGCTTCCAGAATTTTATTTAATTGGGTGTCTACACCATCAAGACGTTTGTCCGTTTGAGCTAAGGAGGTAGCTATAAATAAAAGTATAAATACAGAAGATAGTAATTTTTTCATTGTGGTTGGTTTATAGTTATAAAAGTATTAGTAAGGAAAGGGCTTACTAAGTTACACATTTTCAGAGGGATTTTAAAAATAATTACAAGTCATCCTTAGAAATTTACAATTCGGTCACTCTCTTTTTAGTTGTTGACATTAATGGATGACATTTGTATCATAATTAAAAAATGAACAATTATGCAAAAGTTAGCAATCATCTTAGTATTATTTATCACTCAATTATTGAGTGCACAAACCAATTACGAAAAAGGCATGCAAAAAGCCTTTGAACTTTGGAGAACAAACCCAACGGAAGCATCTAGCTTATTTGAACGTATTGCAAAAGCTGAACCCGACAATTGGTTACCGTCATATTATGCAGCCCAAGTTTTAATTACTCAAAGTTTTGGAGAACAGGATAAGAATAAATTAACAGCTCAATTGGCAAAAGCACAAAATTTATTAAATGATGCGACTGCAATTTCAAAAAACAATCCAGAGCTATTAATACTACAAGCTTTATTGCATACGGCTTGGGTAGCTTATGATGGTGCAACTTACGGAATGACATTATCTCCAAAAGTATCAGCTTTATACGCTAAAGCCGAACAAATAGCTCCTAATAATCCACGCGTTGTTTTAAATAAAGCCGAATGGGCAATGGGCAGTGCTCGTTTTTTTGGCCAGGATACAACACCTCTTTGCAAGGACGTAGAAAGAGCATTGGAACTTTTTGCTAACTTTAAACCGGAAACAGCGTTTTACCCAAATTGGGGAAAAGAACGTGCTGAACAAATTTTAGAATCTTGTAATAAATAATAATGAAGGAGTTTATAAAAGTTTGCGGAGTAAGTATCATTATAGCAGCAATTTTATTTATCATAGATATGATATTTCAATATTCTGCTGATAGAGAAGTTGTATACGACTTTGATCTTGTTATAAAATTTGGAATTTTTATTATGTATTCCTTACCATTAACTTTTGTGAACTCTTATTTTTTCGATTTTTTACATCATAAAACTAAAAACACTCTATTCATTAAAAATAAAATAGTCTTTGGTTTTATAGGTTCTATTATTTTAACATTAGCTACTATGTTTTTGGTTAGAATATTTCATAGAACAGTAATTGATGGGTTAACATACAGTGCGTTTTTAGAGTCCGAAAAACTACAAATTTATTTTATAACATTATTAATAACATTTACAGCATCTCTTTTTTTTCATGCTTTTTTCTTTTATCAGGAATTACAAAAAAACAAGGTTAAAGAACAAAAAATTATAGCTGGAACAGCAAGTGCAAAATTTGATGCTATAAAAAATCAATTAGACCCGCATTTTTTGTTTAATAGCTTAAATGTCCTTACAAGCCTCATTGAAGAAAACACAGATAATGCACAAAAATTTACAACGTCTTTATCTAAAGTATATCGTTATGTGTTAGAGCAAAAAAATAAAGATTTAGTTACTGAAGATGAAGAATTAGAGTTTGCAAAAACCTATATGTCTTTGTTAAAAATGCGTTTTGAAGATAGTATCATTTTTGAAATTCCTGAAAAAGCTTCAAATCCTGAAAGTAAAGTTGTGCCATTATCATTACAACTTTTGTTAGAAAATGCTGTAAAGCATAATGTAGTAACCGTAAACAAACCATTACATATAAAAATTTACGAAGTTAATGGAACTTTGGTTGTTGAAAACAATTTACAACCTAAACAAATAGTAAAAAAGAGTAGTGGCGTAGGTTTAAGTAATATCATGCAACGTTACAACCTATTAACCAATAAAAAGGTAAACATTAATCAAGAAGCAAACAGTTTTGCAGTTTCAATACCAATGCTTACAAAACAAATAAAAATTATGAGAACACAATCAACATCACAAATAGACGATGGTTACGTAAGAGCACGTAAGCATGTAGAAGAACTAAAGGAGTTTTATTACAGTTTAATTTCATATTGTATAGTTATACCATTTTTAATTTTTATATGGTATGAATTTACACCAGACACTATTCAATGGTTCTGGTTTCCAATGTTTGGTTGGGGAATGGGACTTTGTTTTCAAGCCTATAAAGTATTTGTAAACAATGGCGTTTTAGGTCGAAACTGGGAACAACGAAAAATTGATGAGTTTATGCAAGAAGAAGAAAAACAAAACTGGAATTAATTAGTTAAAGAAAAACACATGAAACATTATCATAATCAAAACGATGCTCATTCAAGAGCAATATATAAAGTAAAGAGAATTAAACGATTTTATAATCATTTGGCAGCTTACATAATAGTTAACACCTTGTTTATAGTTCTAAAAATTGTTCGAAATTTTGATAATGGAGATGATTTTTTTGATATGATTCTTAATTTTAATTTTGGTAACCTATGGTTTATATGGGGAATTGGATTAGCGTTTCATGCATTTGCTGTATTTGGAACGGACTACTTTTTTGGTAAAAACTGGGAAGAGAATAAAATCAATGAGCTAATGAAAGAAGAGGAAGACAATATAAATTCTAATAGCAAATAGTATGGAAAATTATAAAAATATAAGTGAGAATAGTAATAATGCTCAAGCCAATTTCAATAAAGAAGAAGCCTATTTAAGAGCTAAAAAGAAATTTGATAAACTGAAAGGGTTTTATTGGCATCTAGCAGCTTACATTGTTGTAAACATTTTTTTAATAGTTATGGTTACCACACATTTGGATGAAGGTGAATCCTTCTGGCAATTTGAAACTTTTGCAACCCCAATTTTTTGGGGAATAGGACTCGCTTTTCATGCGATGGGAGTTTTTGGACCAGACTTATTATTTGGAAAAAATTGGGAAAAAAGGAAAATTGATGACTATATGAATAAGGATAAAAGACATTGGGAATGAATGTAATTATTATAGAAGACGAAAAGCCTTCAGCAAGAAGACTTCAGCGAATGTTAAATGAATTACATGTTGAAACTGAAATAATGTTACATTCAGTTGAAGAATCTATAAATTGGTTTCAGAATAATGAGCATCCAGATTTAATTTTTCTAGATATTCAGTTAAGTGATGGATTATCATTCGAAATATTTGAAGCTATAGATATTAAATCAGCAATAATTTTCACAACAGCTTATGATGAATATGCCTTGCAAGCATTTAAATTAAATAGTATTGATTATTTATTAAAGCCTATAGATGATGAAGAATTAGAAGAAGCGGTTAACAAATACAAAGATCGTACAGCAGAAAAAAAATCAGTTACATTAGATTTTAATGATATTAAAAAACTACTTGTTAATCCAATAGATCGTGAGTATAAAAAACGTTTCTCTATAAAAGTAGGGCAGCATCTTAAACTGATTAATATTGAAGATATTGAGTGTTTTTATAGCGAAAATAAAGGGACATATCTTTATACAAATGAAAGTCGAAACTATTTATTAGATACCACATTAGATCAACTTGAGAATGAATTAGAACCGCAAACATTTTTTAGAATTAACCGAAAATTCTTTGTAAACATTAATGCTATAAAAGATATGGTAAGCTATACCAACTCACGCTTACAAATAAAACTCATAACATATAACGAGCAAGAGGTTATTGTAGCACGAGAACGTGTAAAGGATTTTAAAGCCTGGTTAGACTAAGTTACTGATTAAAATAGCTTGTTTTGTATTCAAGGCCAATTTTTTGTGTCATCAGTAATACTTCTGGTTTATCTTTTCTTAAACCAACTTGCCAGTTATTATAAATTTCCCAATCATCATTTGTATAAATAGGTTTGCCATATTGAGCTATTAAAGCTTTATTAATACGATCTTCTTCTCCTTTTGCTGTTAATATCCAAACGACATTGAGTTTATTATCACCAAACCGAGCTTCTACTTTTCTTGGAAACCCAAGATATTCTACACCAAAACAGTTTATTTGTAATTGTGCATTAGGATCGGAACCATCCAGTTCTTCAGTATTAGTAAAACTACTATTGGATTCAAACAATGGTTTAAGTTCTTCTATAGATGCTCCCATTTTAAGAAATTAAGGAATCTTGTCAGATGAATTTGTAACAGCCTTTATTTTATAATCTGAATTTAAATAAGGGTTTTCCCAAGTAAATAAGTTTGTATGCATCGACTCCTGATTTAAAATCCAAGCAATGTCTTTTTTCTTATTTAAAAACAACTTGTCTT
>CAZQBE010000004.1:0-25066 GCA_964591595.1 uncultured Flavobacteriaceae bacterium | reverse complement strand
TGTGCTAGGATTCCATGCTAATTGCATACCATCTAAAGTTTGTACACGTGGCGACACCATATCTATATGCGTAACTCCACGCTCCCAACCACGCCATGTTCCCCAAGCTTCATTTTTTGCAGAAATACCCCATTTAGCATACTGAGCAACTGCCCAATCATTGGCTTGTTTCATTTGTGGAGTTCCTACTAGTCGAGGTCCAATAACATCTAAAAGTTCGTGTGCCAAACGTTCTAACTGCGAGTTTTCATTAGCTTCTTTAATGATGTTTTCGATTATTGAGTTTTGCTCTTGTGCATTAATAATATTACTGCTTAATAATAATGTAACAAGAAATAATTTGAATACTTTTTCCATTTTAATACAATCTATTTAAAATTTATTGAGAGCTTTTAATTTTATAAACTAAAATACATAATTATTATATTAAAGATGTAAATAGAATTATCTTTTTAGCGTTAAGGATGGAAGTGACATCCTTTTATTTTTTTATTAAGACATTTCGACTGTGCTCAATGGGACAAAAAATAAAAGATATAACGTACAGCCAGACATGAGCGAAGCGAGTGTAACTCCAAAAATTTACAAATCATACTTTATTCTAAACACCACATAACGTGGTTGTATAAAATACTCACTTGTACTTGTAAACAATGTATTTGTATTATCCTGATTTAAGGATGCAGTATCTAGCAAATTGGTAACACCAACTCTATATTCCCACTTACTATCCTTTTTTTGATAGGCTAAACTTGCATCTAAAAAACTATAATTATTTAAGGTTTCTACTTCGTTTTTGTAGTTGTAATACGAGTAATCTGCTCTAAATGTAAAGCTCTTTAAAAAATACGCATCAACATTAATAAATGGACTATTGGTGAAGAATTTTGAGCGCCCTCCACCTTGGTCGTATTCGTTAATAGTAAGATTATACCCAATATCTACATTGGGCGCGTTTTTAAAATTAGTACTTAGTTGTGTGCGGTACGATTGCGTAAACGACTCATTAACACTACGTGTATTGTTTACAAACTGATTAAACTTTGAATACGAAAAATTTCCTCGAACAGATGCTTTTATCTTACCAAAAGTGCGTTCAAAACGCCCATTGAATGACAAACTCTCATCAGCAAAATTAGAATTAAAAGGTGTTGAAACCCGATTAGGCGTTTGTATATCTGGCTCACCAGGAATAGGGTTAGGAACAGTTAAAAATTGAGATTGATTTCGAATTTGGTCAATGCGCTTGCTATAATTTATAAATGCAAATACATTGGTGTAATTAAACATATTAAAACTAAAATAGCTTAATCTTAAATTGTGAGATAAGGACTCTTCTAAATCTCTGTTTCCTTGATATAAGGCATTATAGTTATTCAATACACTCGCTTCGGCCAACTGGTTAACATCGGTGAAACTGGTTTGCATTGTATATCTAAAATTAAGATTTTCGCTCTTTTTTAGCTGGATTCTTGTATTAAAATCTGGTAATACTCTAAATATATTATCTTTAGTTTCAGCGTTGAATTGTTGGTTTTTAGTCGTGTAAGTATGTACCGAAAACCCTGGAGTTATCGTGAATTTTCCTGTTTTTAATCGGTAATGAAAGCCTAAGTAAACGTCGCTAAAATTATATTTAATATCGTTTTTTACATCAGTTTGAGCATTATCTAAGGTGAACTTACTCCCATTATCTAATATTTGATAGATTTCTGAATTGAATCTTTGTCTACTTAATATCGTCCCAAAGGAAAAATTAATGTTACTTTTATTATTTAACACATACCAATAATCTAGTTTTGCATCAAACTTATTTGTTTTTACACGTTTGTCTTGAACAAGGTTAAATCCTGATTGATTAGTATCTAAGCCTAAAATGCCATCAAATCTAAATTGTGCATTTTGCTCTAAAACAGCATTGTAAAAAGGGTCTTCATCTTGCCATAAATGTTGTGCATAAAACGCAAAAATATTTTTTTCGTTTAAGGTGTAATAATAGTTTACATTCTGATTGACACTAAACGGATTCTGTTCTTGAATCTGATCTACATTTGATGCAATTGAAGAGAAAAAATCTTGAAATTCGCTTTGTTTTGAAATCCTTCCAAAAACATCATAATCTAAATGGTTATCGCTATTGGGTTTGTAGCTTGCACTTAATTTAAACAATCCCAAATCGCTTTTTTGATTTGTTAAGCTTGTAGTAGCTTCATCTGGAGGCGTTATAGTACCATCTTCTGAAGGGATATATGACCGTAGACTATTTTGCTGAATATCGGTTCGTGTTCCTGAATAAATTGCAAAACCACTTAAATCTAATGACTTTTTTGGAGAGTAGCTAAAATTTGCTGCAGCAAACTTGGTGTCTATAGCTTTGGCTCTATTATTCTGTGTAGTTAAAAAACCCATATCTGCCGAAGCAACATTAAAACTTGTTCCGCTACTAGAATTGAAAGATCTAAAGCCACCATTAAAGTTAAAATAATCGCGTCTAGTAAAAGGTACTTCTCCAATATTATTCAGGTCTGTAATAATATTAATACTGTATTTAGGGCTATAATAAAACAATTTTGGATGCACTAAATAACGCTCATCAAGACCTGCTCCTGCAGTGATTTCACCAAACCAAAAACTTTTTTTACCTTCTTTAAGTTTAATATTTATGGCAATTCTATCTTCATTGCTTCTTACGCCTCGAAGTTGCCCTACATCGTCGTAGTTTTTTAATACCTGTACTTTATCAATCGCATCAGCAGGGATATTTTTTGTGGCTAACTTGGTATCTCCATCAAAAAACTCTTTGCCTTCAACCATCACTTTTTCTACAGTTTTCCCTTCTACTTCAATTTCACCATCGTCATTTACATCTACTCCTGGAAGCCTCTTTAAAACATCCTCAAGCTTTTTATCGGTCTCTCTTTTAAAAGAATCTGCATTGTAAATTAAGGTGTCTCCTTTTACAGAAACAGGCATTTCGTAGGTGAGTTCTACAGCGTCTAGAGCATTGTCATTTTGCAAGGTAAAGTCTTTTATAATATCTACATCGTTAGTATTAATAACCGCTTCAAACGTTTTTTTGCCAATATAACTCACTTGTGTTTTATAAGACGTGTTAGATTTTAAATCAAGCTTATAGCGTCCCTTATCATTTGTAATCCCATAAGAATCTAATGCTTTGGTCTCTTGATTAATGGCGATTACATTTGCCAATTCTAACGGTGTACCAATACTGTCTTTTACGATGCCTGTTACTTTAATTTGAGCAAAAGTTGAGCTTGCTATAACAAATAGCACTAGTGTAAAAATATATTTCATATGATTTTTCTTATTGTTTGGATTGATTAGTTTTTTTGAAAACATATTTAATGCCTAATTCTATCTCCACCTCTACCTCTTCTGTTTCTAAACATCTCTCTCATTTCTTTCACTTTCTTTTCCATGATGACGTTGTATTCTTGTTTGGTAACTTCTTTCCCTTTTGATGGTATTTTAATGGCTTCTTTCTCACTTGGGTTCATCACAATTTTTGAACATAAAATGGTTGTTCTATCAGCATTTACTTCAAGTATTAATCCCGGAAGTCCCCAATATTCTCCAGGCCCTTGATTAATTGGTATTTGAGGCGTGTACCAAGCAGTAACCATAATTTCTTTTGGCACTTCTACTTCGTCCATAGGGTCTTTTACTTCTGTAGAATCATTGGCTTTTTTAGTGTCTTCATTCTCATCATTATTACGTCTTCGCATACTTCTAAAATCAAACTCGTCAACTTTCTTAACTGCAGTAGCTTTAAAACACATGTACTTCCCTATTTGCTTGGTTTCGCTTCCCAATTTCCATTCTAATTTTGGCAACGAATCCTTTATTAAAAACTGTTTTCCAAAAAATTCTTGTTCTTGTAATAAGCGTTGTTCTTTTACATTTTTGTATTGCGCACCTCCTGTAAAACTTCCCATCATCATTCTAAAACCTCCTTGCCCTGGTGCTTCTAGCACTTCTTCTTCTTTATAACTAGATTCCTCCTTGTTGAATGTTAACACATATACTTTTTCGAACATACCTTTCATACGTTCTGCAATTTGCTTTTTCATATCTGGGCTCATTTCACGACCACCAAAATTGGACATATCAATACTAGTTTTAGAAAAATAATATGCTTTTCCTTGAAAATCTTGTGCAAAGGCAGTAGTTGAAATAATAAGCACGAAAAAGCCAACAATTAATTTAATAGAATTTGATTTCATGGTAATAAAGTCTTATTGGTTAGGTGTTAAACCATTTTAACACTATTAAGACTACTAAATTAAGCGTTAGTTTAAACGTAAAAAGTTAAAGTATTCCCAAAAATAATTAACCTCTAATCTCTATCTTGATTCCATCTCCATCATGATCTTCTCTTTGATAACGGTCTTCCATTTCTTTCATCTTCTTTTCCATAATAGCGTCAAACTTTTTTTGAGTTACTTTTTTCCCTTTTGTAGGTTCCTTTATTTCTATTTTGTCTTTTGGATTCAACACTATTTTACTGCAAATTAATGTTTGAGGACCATCGTGAACTTCTAGAATTAAACCTGGCAATCCATGATAATTTGCAGGTCCGTTATTTACGGGTATTTGTGGTGTGTACCATGCTGTAACTGTTATTTCTTCAGTTTTAGGCTCAGAAACGTCGTCTAAATCCTTATCTCCATTGATGCTAATACCACTTTCAACAACATCAACGGTACGCTTCATAGTTGCTTTATAGCAGGTATATTCACCAATGTTCTTCGTTTCGTCTTCAAGTTTCCAATCTAATTTTTTTAGTTTATCTTCTATTAAAAAAACTTTTCCAAACATTTCGTTTTGGTCGGTGTAACGGTCTTCTTTTGTATTCTTATATAGTTCTCCTGATTCCCCAGAATCAATCATTACCATAACCATTCCTGCAGGTTGTGGTGCCTCTAATTCTTCATCTTCTTTATAAAGAGATTCTTCTTTATTGAATGTTAATATATAGGTTTTTTCAAACTGCTTTTTCATCATCTCTATCATTTTCCTATGCATCTCAGTTTCCATTTGGGTACTATCCAATTGGATGTCCATTTTTCGATGAGATTTATAAGTTGCTTGTCCTTGGAATTCTTGAGCAATTATTGTACTTGTTAAAAGCATTGCAATCATTACAGCTAGATACCTCATCTTTTTTTATTTTAATTATTTCTGCCACAAATATGACAACTTTAATGTTTTCATTAAGTTAATGAGTGTTAACGTGTGTTAACCCATTCGTTTTTTAACAATTTAACATATACTTTTGAAGTATGAATGATAAGCGTTATCAGTGGATTTTATATGTTATAGTGTTTGTAATACTGGGCACTATTAGTATTCAAGTGTATTGGAATTACAAAAACTACCTTGTAAATAAAAAACAGCTCATCAACGATGTTCAAGTGAGTTTAGATAATGTTGTTGATGCATATTATACTAAACTTGCCGAAAAAAGTACCATTGGATTTATTATTGAAACAACATCAAAAGAAGACATTTTTGGTGATGATGGTAAGTTTGATAGTATCATGCAAAAGATAGATATTAGTAGAAAAGACTTTTTTAACTCAGATTCTTTATACATTGATATTAATAATAGTGAAGGCGTTAAAGTGTTTAAAGGATGTAAAGCAGATTCTTTACTTGGCTCAATGCATAATATTGCAAATCCAAAAAAAAGTAATATGGAAATTAGTAAACACGTATTGTCTATAGAAGACTCTGTATCTATCAAAAATCTTAAAAATTTAACCTCTAAAGTTATTTTCTCTATTACTCAAGATTCTCTAGAATTAAAGTCTATAAATACCCTTTTACAAAAAGAGTTAATACGGAAAGATTTGAATATAAATTACGGTTTATCTTTTAATGTAACTGAAAAAGATACTGTAAATTATAATGATAGTATCATACAACTTTCAGATTTAAACACCATTTCAAAATCCTCTTTTTTGCCTAAAAACAGCACTTTAAAAATTTATTTCACTAACGAAACAAAGGTTATTTTAAAACGCATTTTTACAGGTATTCTAATTTCAACGCTACTAGTATTGGCAGTTATAAGTTGCCTGTTTTATTTACTAAATATTATAAAGCATCAAAAACAATTGGCTGAAGTAAAAAACGATTTAATAAGCAATATTACTCACGAATTTAAAACACCTATAGCCACCATAAGCGTTGCCTTAGAAAGTATTAAAAACTTTAATGTTATTGAAGACAAAGAAAAAACCAAAATCTATTTAGACATGTCTAACAACCAACTATCTAAGCTTAATGTAATGGTTGAAAAATTGTTAGAGACTGCTACTTTAGATAGTGAGAGTTTAGAATTAAATAAAGAACCGACAAATATATCTGATTTGCTTACTACAATAATTAATAAACATCAAATTCAAACTGAAACCAAAACTATAAATTTTACAACTTCGAATGAGGAAATTATAGCAAACATTGATGAATTTCACTTTGAAAATGCTATTAACAATGTATTAGACAATGCCTTAAAATATGGTGGCGAAATAATTTCAATTCATCTAACAACACATAAAAACGCTTTTGAGATTGCTGTCTCAGATAACGGAAATACAATTACAAAAGCCAATAAAGACAAGGTTTTTGAAAAATTTTACCGTATTCCAAAAGGAAATACTCATGATGTAAAAGGCTTTGGCATTGGATTATATTATACAAAAAAGATTATTGAAAGACATCAGGGAACCATTCAGTTAGATTTGGATAACAAACAAACAACCTTTAAAATATCATTACCAAATGAGTAAGACACCAACCATCCTTTTAGCCGAAGATGAGCCAGCTTTAGGACTCATTATTAAAGAAAGTTTGGAAACTAGGAACTTTAACATGTTTTTAGCTAAAAACGGTGAAGAAGCTTATCATATTTATCAAAAAGAAGATGTCCACCTTTTGGTATTGGATGTAATGATGCCTAAAAAAGATGGATTTACATTAGCTAAAGAAATTAGAATGGAAGACAACACTATTCCAATTATTTTTTTGACCGCTAAATCCCAAACACAAGATGTTGTTGAAGGCTTTACTATTGGAGGCAATGACTATTTAAAAAAACCCTTTAGCATGGAAGAGCTTATCGTTAGAATAAATAGTTTGCTTAACCGAACCAAGCTTCAAAAAACTGCTGAAGTTTTACAAATTGGGGCTTACAATTACAACTTCCCAAAACAAATACTTCAATTTAAAGACGAAGAAAAAGTTCAACTCACACATCGCGAAGCACATTTACTTTTTCATTTAATTAAAAATAAAAATGAAGTACTAGAACGTTCACTTATTCTAAACAAACTTTGGGGAAATGACGATTTTTTTAACGCTAGAAGTATGGATGTTTTTATTACAAAACTCCGTAAAAAACTAAATCAAGACAATTCTATACAGATTGTAAACGTTAGAGGATTTGGATATAAACTAATTTGCTAAAATTGGTTTGATTTTTGTACTTTTCATAGCATTATGAAGTTTATCAAAATTTTTGTTTTTTTACTTTCATCATCCATTGTTGCGCAAACATCAATTACTGCCAAATTAATAAAAAAAGTAGCTTTAAACGTTGACAAGATTGTAGATATAGATAATTTTGGTACAACATATTACATTAACAACAGCACGTTTTATTTACAGACCAAGGACAAAACTATTAATTATAGCAATGTTCAACTCGGTGATATTACTTCTGCAAATACATTTAATCCTTTAAAAATAAACCTGTTCTACAAAGATTTTAATTCGGTAGTAGTACTGGACAATAGGTTAGCCGAAATAGTTAAAATTGATTTTAATTTTCTTCAACCTTTCAGAAATCTTACGCATATTTCTACAGCCAATAATAATGCTATTTGGTTATTTGACCAAAACACCCAACAATTAGAACTATTTGATTATATAAGCCGCAAGACAATTGCAAAAACCTTACCTATCGATGATACTATTATAGATATTACTAGTAATTATAACTTTTGCTGGTTAATGTCTAGTACTTTTATTTATGCTTACAATTATTTTGGAAGTCTTATTTATAAAATCCCTAATAATGGTTATACTTCTTTAAAAGTTAGCCATGAAAATCTTTTCCTTTTAAAAGAGAATCAAATATTTTTTAAAGGAAAAAATACTACCAAAATTAAAGAAATAAAATTACCCCAATTGTTAATAAATCAGTTTTTAGTAACCAACGAAACCTTGTATATTTACGACGATGAATTTCTTTATCAATACCAACTAATAACGAATTAAATTATGCACGTTGCAATTGCCGGAAATATAGGCGCAGGAAAAACTACGCTTACAAAATTACTTGCAAAACATTATAAATGGGAAGCTCAACTTGAAGATGTTGTAGACAATCCGTACTTAGACGATTTTTACAACCAAATGGAACGTTGGAGTTTTAATTTGCAAGTGTACTTTTTAAACAGCCGTTTTCGTCAAGTATTACAAATTAGAAAAAGTGGTAAAGAAATTATTCAGGATAGAACCATTTATGAAGATGCCCATATTTTTGCGCCAAACTTGCATGCCATGGGTTTAATGACCAATCGTGATTTTGAAAACTACAAATCGCTTTTTGACCTCATGGAATCTTTAGTACAAGGTCCCGATTTACTGATTTATTTACGTAGCTCTATCCCAAATTTGGTTTCTCAAATTCATAAACGCGGACGTGATTACGAAAATACAATTAGCATTGATTACCTAAGCAGATTAAACGAACGTTACGAAGCTTGGATTTCGAAATACAACAAAGGCAAATTGCTTATTATTGATGTTGATAATTTGGATTTTGTTGAAAATCCTGAAGATTTAGGAAGCATCATAAATAAGGTTGAAGCCGAAATTCACGGTTTGTTTTAAAACTTCAACTCTTATTAGATTGTTAAAATGTTTTCTTTTGGAGTAATTTTCAGTTATATTGTTCCAAATCAGGAAACATTAAGCTATGAAAACTTTAATAAAGATTCCTCTTTTATTCATTTTTATTATATTCCAATTTTACTCTTGTTCAAAAAAGGTTAATATTGAAGGCAACGATATGAGCGGAAAGCTTGAAGGGAATTGGCATGTCGAAATTTATGAATATGAAGGCTCTACAACTTCAATATTACAAAATGATATTTGGAGAACACAATTTAATGGATTTGGATGGAACATGGATATAACTATGGTTTTTAGTGAAAAGCCTAATAATTACTCCCTAATTGGAGACTATTTTGTAGATCATTTTTTTACAAATAGAGATGGTGTTGAAACCATGCATTTTGCTGTTTTAGAAACCAATCAATTAGGTACTTGGACTAGAAACGGAAACATTGTAGAACTCATTATTGATGGAGAAAACAAACGTAGTTTTATATCTGAATTAACTGATATTAGTTTAACATTAAAAATAAATTCTAACAATACTGAAACAGAATCAGATGGTACTATTACAACTACCGACATTACAGAAACATATATTTTAGAACGAAATAATAATTAGAAAGTTTATAGGCAATAAAAGTTACAAAAAAAATAGCTTCTTTTTTACATTCAATTCTCCTTTTTTATGGTATAAGTTAACATCCTTAGCATTGTATTTATTACTTTAGTCAAACTAACTAAACTCACATAAAATTTCCAACCACAATTATGAAAAAAATTACTTTTTTACTTGTTCTTTTTTTAAGCACAAGTATGATTTTTGCTCAAGATACTAGTGAAAATCAATCTCCAACACCAAATTATAGATTAGCTTCAAAATTTTCGCCTACAAATCTCGGAAAACTGGTTCACTCAACAACTGTAAGACCACATTGGTTAAAAAAGGGTAATCGTTTTTGGTATCAATACAAAACTACTGAAGGTTCAAATTACTATATAGTTGATGCTGATAAACGCACAAAAACCAAAATGTTCGATAACGAAAAAATGGCACGTTGGTTAACCCAAATCACTAAAGATCCTTATGATTCAAAACATCTACCTCGTTTCGATTTTAAATTTGTTAAAAATGAAACTGCAATTCGTTTTAGAGTCACAGCAACCGATAAAATTGAAGTTAAAGACGATAAAAAAGACGACACTAAAAAAGACTCTACATCTACTAAAAAGGCAAAAAAGAAAAAGCCTAAAATGGAAAAGAAGGTGTACTATTTAGAATACAGATTAGGAAGTAACTCATTAACTATAATCAATAACAAAAAAGAAGAAGACAAAAAGTGGGAAAAATGGGCAAATGTTTCTCCTGATAGTACCATTGTATTATTCTCTAAAAATTACAATTTATATTGGATGGATAAAGCCAATTTATTAAAAGCTGTCAAAGATGAAAAAGACTCTACTATTGTGGAACACCAATGGACAACTGATGGTGAAGAAAACTATGGTTATGGAGGAAATTCTAGAGGTGAAAACAACGAAACTAAAGAGAAAAAAAAGGATGACAGAAAGTATATTCGAGGGACATGGTCTCAAGATTCTAAAACCTTTGTATTTCAAAAAACAGATTCCAGAATGCTTAAAGACTTATGGGTAATAAATTCTGTTGCCAAAAAACGCCCTACGCTTGAAACTTACAAATATCATATGCCTGGAGAACAGGAATTTTATAAGCAAGAAGTATTGATTTTTGATATCCCTTCTAAAAACGTACTTAATGTAAAGTTAGATACCACAAAGCAGCAAAGCGTTTCAGTATATAGAGCTCCTAGAAAGCAATCTAATGCAGATGATGATTTTCAACCGTCGTTGTTACTTTCTAAAAAGGGGAAGATTTATTTTAACACCATAAGCAGAGACCGAAAAAAACTAGATATTTGTGTTGCAGATATTGCTACTGGAGACGTCACAGTGCTCATAAAAGAGCGGTTTAATACTTATATTGAATCCAGACCTCTGGTCTTGTTTAATAACGAACAAGAAATGTTACATTGGGCTGAACGTGATGGTTGGGCACATTTTTATCTGTACGATACTAAAGGAAATTTAAAACGTCAAATAACCAAAGGCTCTTACCATGTAAACTGGTTTAAAAACATAGATGAAAACCAACGTGTTTTATATTTTACAGCAAATGGTGTTTCAAAAAACCAAGATCCATACTATGAACACTTATACCGAATTAATTTAAACGGAACAGGTTTAAAAAGCATAAATTCTGGCAATTACAATACACGTACAAGTATGTCTGATTCTCACAGTTATTTTGTGAGTAATTATTCAAGAGTAAATACGACTCCAAAATCAGAATTAAGAAATAGTAATGGTACTGTTATTATGAATTTAGAAGAAGCTGATTTGTCACAATTATTTACTACTGGTTATAAGTTTCCAGAGCCTTTTAAGGTCAAAGCCGATGATGGTATTACTGATATTTACGGTGTCATGTACAAACCTTATGATTTTGATGAAACCAAAAGCTATCCATTAATAGAATACGTGTATCCTGGTCCACAAACCGAAGCTGTGAGCAAGTCATTTTCAGTACGCATGAATAGAACGGATAGAATGGCACAAGTTGGGTTTGTTGTAATAACCTTAGGGAATAGAGGTGGAAATCCTAACCGTTCCAAATGGTATCATAACTATGGTTACGGTAATTTAAGAGATTATGGTCTAGCAGATAAAAAATATGTAGCCGAACAACTCGCAGACACATATCCATTTATTAATATTGATAAAGTTGGTATTTTCGGGCACTCAGGTGGTGGTTTCATGTCTACAGCAGCAATGTTGGTGTATCCCGATTTCTTTAAAGTAGCTGTATCATCTTCAGGGAATCATGATAACACGATGTATAATAGTTGGTGGAGTGAAACTCATCATGGCGTTCAAGAAGAAAAAGATGCCGAAGGCAATATTAAATTCATTTACAAAATTGATAAAAATCAATCTTTAGCTTCAAATCTAAAAGGTAAATTAATGCTAGTCACAGGCGATGTAGATAATAACGTGCATCCTGGAGCTACTATTAGAATGGCTAATGCTTTAATAAAAGCGAACAAACGCTTTGATTTTATGTTGATGCCTGGGCAACGTCATGGTTATGGTAATATGACAGAATATTTCTTTTGGCTTAAAGCCGATTATTTTAGCAAACACTTACTAGGGGTTGAAGCAAACAATGTGAATATGCTTGAAATGAATAGAGACAAGCCTAAAAATTAATAGACATTCCTATTGAAATAAAAACCACGCAAATTGCGTGGTTTTTTTATATGTTTAGAATAATCATTAATCTAGTTGTTCTCTTTGGTTTCTTCAACCTCTTCAACAACTTTCTTAACCATTTTATACTTTCCTTCCATAGTAACTTCAACATCTTTTAAAGCCTCTAATTGTGCTTTAACTTCAGCTTCCGTTCCTTCAAATACTTTATCTTCAGTTGTGGTTTCACCATCTTTTGTAATAGTTGTTGTTACTGTAGCTTTCACAGTTCCATCATCATTACTTTCCATGTTTACTTTAACTTCTTTTGACATCTCAACTTGAGCTGGAGTATGTAGTTCAGTCGTAACATAAGCTTGTGCTGCATCACTAGACATAGCAATACTTGGTGCAATTACTAATGCTACTACCGACATTAACTTTAATAAGATATTTAATGACGGTCCAGACGTATCTTTAAATGGATCTCCAACTGTATCGCCAACAACAGCTGCTTTATGAGCATCTGTACCTTTACGTCCATCTTCTTCTATTGTTTTCTTAGCATTATCCCAAGCACCTCCAGCGTTAGATTGAAAGATTGCCATAAGCACTCCACAAGTAGTAACACCTGCAAGAAGTCCTCCAAGCATTTCTGCGCCTCCAATAAAACCAACGGCTACTGGAACAACTATAGCTAATAACCCTGGCAATACCATTTCCTTAATTGATGCTTTAGTAGAAATATCTATACACTTGCTATAATCTGCAACACCATCTGCAGCATCAAATATCTTTCTGTCTTCTTCAGATGCTTTAGACATATCACTATCGTATTTACGCATCACTTCTAAAGCTGCTTTCAACTGTGGAATATCTCTAAATTGGCGACGCACTTCTTCAATCATTGCCATAGCTGCTCTACCAACAGCATTCATAGATAATGCTGAAAATACGAAAGGTAACATGCCTCCGACTAATAATCCGGCCATAATCTTTGGTTGTGATACATCAATAGCGGTTACGCCTGCCGTTTTCATGAAGGCTGCAAATAATGCCAAAGCTGTTAAAGCTGCAGAAGCAATTGCAAATCCTTTACCTACAGCTGCAGTGGTGTTTCCAACAGCATCTAACTTATCCGTACGTTGGCGCACTTCTCTTGGTAATTCTGCCATTTCTGCTATACCTCCAGCATTGTCACAAATTGGTCCATAAGCATCAATAGCTAATTGAATTCCTGTATTTGCTAACATTCCTACTGCCGCAATGGCAATACCATATAATCCCGCATAATGATGAGACACTATAATCGCTGCAGCAATTAAAAGAATTGGAATCATTGTAGACATCATCCCAACGCCTAAACCAGCAATTATGTTTGTTGCAGATCCTGTTTCAGATTGTTTTACAATAGACATAACAGGTTTTTTTCCTGTTGCTGTATAATATTCTGTTATTTTTCCGACAGCTAATCCCGCTACTAAACCTGCAATGGTAGCCCAAAACACACCCATCGCTCCAAAAGGTAATCCTTCTACATTTTCTGGTATTAAAGTATTAATTATAAAATAAGATACGATAACCATTAATATCGCAGAACCAAACTCACCAATATTAAGTGCTGTTTGAGGATTTCCACCATCTTTTACTTTTACAAAAAATGTTCCTAGAATTGACATCACAATACCAACTGCGGCTAATACTAATGGTAAATACACAGCTCCTAGACCAGCAAAATCTGGAGTTATAATAAATGCTCCTAATACCATTGTCCCAATTATTGACCCTACATAAGACTCAAATAAATCGGCTCCCATACCAGCAACATCTCCAACATTATCACCAACATTATCAGCAATAGTCGCTGGATTTAATGGATGATCTTCAGGGATACCTGCTTCAACTTTTCCAACAAGGTCTGCTCCAACATCTGCAGCTTTAGTATAAATACCTCCACCAACACGCGCAAATAACGCAATAGATGAAGCTCCTAATGAAAATCCTGAAAGTACATTTAATACCATTGGTAAATTTTCTACTCCAGACCACATGCCTTGATAAATCATAAACAATCCACTCAGCCCGAGTACACCCAGTCCAACAACACCTAATCCCATAACTGCTCCTCCAGCAAAAGCAACTTCTAATGCTCTTCCTAAAGAGGTTCTTGCTGCTTGAGTAGTTCTTACGTTTGCTTTGGTAGCAACTCTCATTCCAATAAAACCTGCTAGAGCCGAACAAACTGCACCTACAACAAAAGATACAGCAATCATACCACTAGATCCTGCTTCTGTAGAACCTTTAAAATATAATAAGGCTGCTACGGCGGCTACAAAAATTGCTAAAACTTTGTATTCAGCTTTTAAAAAGGACATTGCTCCTTTAGCAATATTTTTGGCAATTCGTGCCATTTTATCCTCTCCTACTTCTTGTTTAGAAACCCAAACATTTTTTAAAAACACAAACAATAGTGCTAAAACACCAAAGGCTGGTAAAAATTTTATTAATAATTCCATATGTTAGATATTTATTTTTGAATGCGCCAAAAATAGTAAATTATGGTAGATAAAAAAAGCCACCTTTAATAATAAAGATAGCAAAGTCGCTTTGTGACGAAACTATTTAAATGGTAAATGTTCTATTTTTTTTGTGGTCACTTTCATCGTATCTTTTTATACATTGTTTGTATATAGTTATAGCCTCTTCGGCATTTCCCCAGCCACCAACATCTACCTTCTTTTCTTCAAGATCTTTATAAACTTCAAAAAAGTGTTCTATTTCTTTTAATCTATGCGGATTAATATCACTAATATCATTGCGTTGGTTCCAGATAGGATCAGAAATTGGGACGCATATAATTTTTTCGTCAAGTCCTTTTTCATCAGCCATATGGAACACCCCAATAGGTTTAACTTCCATCACACACATTGGAAAAGTAGGTTCAGTTCCCATAACCAACACATCTAAAGGATCACCATCTAAAGCTAGAGTTTCTGGAATAAATCCGTAATCTCCAGGATACATCATGGATGAAAATAACATCCTGTCAAATCTAATTTTATTGAGTACAAAATCGTATTCATACTTATTACGACTGCCTTTTGGTATTTCAATTAATACATCAAAAGTTATTTCTGTGTTCTTGCTCATAGTTTTGTTCAATTTTTTTTGGGCTGCAAAGATAGTGAACGCTTTAAGCTTGGACAACAAAATCAACCTGTCTTTTCTAATTAACATTATAAAATGTTATAATAAATGCAATAGCTTTGTAAAACGTCGTCTTTATAATTGAAGATGGTTTTAAAAAACGCTTTTAATGATTTCGGAAACTGGAAATTATAATAAACTTAAATTATTTTTTAAGGAAGAATATCATTTGCTTAAAGCCTATGTGAATTCAAGAATAAATGATACTGCTGATAGAGATGCTGAAGATATTATTCAAGATGTTGCTTTAAAAATGTTTTCACGTTCGGACAGTTTATCGCCAATAAATAATATAGCAGCTTTTGTTTACAATTCAATAAAAAATAAAATTATTGATGTAATGAGAACAAAAAAAGAGATATCTAATATTGATGATGAAATTGAAATACGTTTAATTGAAATTACAGAATTGTATTATGGAAAACCGGATAATTCATATTCGGAAGAAATGAAAAACGAATTGAAGAAAGCAATTTTTAATTTAAAACCACTTTACCAAGACATCATAATTGCTGTAGATTTTGAAGGATTAACATATAAAGAACTGTCCTTAGAAACAGAAATCCCCGAAGGCACTTTGATGTCCAGACGTCATAGAGCGCTTTCATTATTATTTAAACAATTAGAACATAAAAAAGATAGTATTAATTAAAATTTATAAAAATGACACATTATTATAAACACAGGATGAGAACCAGAACTTATGCAACCGTAGCCAGTTGGTTTGTATTAGGAATTTTTGCAGCCATAGGATTTGCTTTACTAATAGGTTTAATTATTATGTGGTTGTGGAATTGGTTAATGCCTGAAATTTTTGGGCTAACAACAATTAATTATTGGCAAGCTGTAGGCATCATTATTTTAGCCAAATTTTTGTTTGGTGGTTTTAGAAGTCGTCGGTCTAATAAAAGGTATAGCAAATTTCGCAAACGTTTTAATGAAAAGTATAAAACGAAGTATGGTAACGCTTCAAAACGCGATTTTGCGAAATGGAAATTCTATGATGAATATTGGGAAGAAGAAGGAAAAAACGCCTATGATGACTATGTAGAGCGCAGGCAAAATAGGGACATTTAATACTTAAGCAACAAAACTGACTTGACCTTATTAAAGATTTAAGAGACCTTCTTTATTGGACAATATCGTTTATCCTGTGCTCTTCCGATAGCTAACGGAATTGATTGAGTATAAAACGATTTATATCTTGAACATTAACCGCCATTACCTAAAACACTTAGTCGATATATTATCATATCTTTATAGAAACCAACTTTTAATGATTAATTTTTTTTGAAAATTAAATCATAATACAATAATGGAAATAGGAAAAAACATAGCCTTGGAATTCAACGATTTTTCGAAGAACTATACTAATGATATGATTGGTTGTGTACCACATTACTTGCAACTAATTTCAAGTTTTGTAAAATATCTACCTAATAATTTTAACCCCAAAACAATCCTTGATCTTGGTAGTGGCAATGGAAATATTACAGCTCAACTTATTCCTTATTTTCCAAATGCAACATTTATACTTATAGATGCATCTGCTGAAATGATTGATCTATGTCGATATCAGTTCAAAGAATATGATATTGTTTATGTCAATAAGTACTTCAAAGATTTTCTATTTAAAAAAGAAAGCTATGATCTAATTGTTGCCGGATTTAGTCTCCATCATTGCGATGAAAACGAGAAACAATCTATTTTTAATAACATAAATAATTCATTAAAAAAAGGGGGAGTATTTTCATATAGTGATTTAATGATAAGTAAAACGAATCCAGATCATCCAATACTATTGGAGAAATGGAAAAAATTTGTAAATACCAACTTTTCAGATGGAGAAAAATGGTCTTGGCTCATGGAACATTATGAAGCTTTTGACAAACCAACAGATTATCTAGTCCAAATGGAGTGGATGAGAAATGCCGGATTTACTAATATTCAAATTCACTTTAGAGAAGAATATTGGATCCATCTACAAACTAAAAAATAAAATTATTCAATATCATCTTTTAGGTTAAGTCCATAAGAAAATCGAACACACTTTGATAAATAGATCCTTTAGTAAATAGAACCAAATAACGGATGCGCATATCGCATCCGATAATCAAACTCTTAAAAATCAAACCCAAAAGTTCCCGTGACACCAAATTTACGTGCTCCAGGAGTATCCAGATAATTCCCTCTAAAATTAAAGTCTAATCGGAAAATCTTAAAAATGTTACCTACACCAAGACTATACTCCCAATAAACTTTATCGTTTGGTGCTTGGTAAATTAAACCCGAAGCATTTAAAGCTCTATTAGCATCAGAGATGTCTCCCCAAACACCACGAACACTCATAATTTCACGCAGATTAAATTTTCGTAAAAAAGGAATTCTCGAAAATAAGCGCCCGTTAAAATTATGTTGTAAATGTAAAGAAGCATACCTATCAGACACAAACTCGTAATAATCTAACTGTGAAAAGGTGTTGTAAATAGAAAAATACGTTTGATTTCCAGGTATAACACTTAATAATCCTAAAGGCACTTCACCAAATGTTTTACCAGCTTCAACTGTAGTAAATAAGCGTCCTAAACCACCTAACTGCCACGGTTGTGTGTACGAAAATTGCACTTTGGTATAATTAAAATCACTATTAAATATACTTTTATCTCCACGACTTATTTGTGCAAAAATACGTGCAAAATTATCGTTGGCTTCATGACGTTCTACACCAAAACCTGACATCTTTCGAGTGGGAAAATAAGATACTGAAAATGAAGTTTCGTATTGTTTTACTTCAGAAGAGATGCCTGTAGGAGATTCGGCATCAAAATAATCAAGGCTAAAGGTAGGAGATGCCGATGCTAATGTGCGATAGCTTCCACCAAGTCTAAAAATTATATTACGCCAAGGTTCTAATTCTACAGCTATTGTTGTTAAATTAATATTGGTAAGCTTATCATTACTTCCTGTACCAACCACTGAAGACGATGCTAAATTTCGTCCTAACACATCGGTAGAATTTGTTAAGCTTGCCCCTATTTGCTCTATATCACGACGATTCCCTCCCGAAATAATGAACCTGCTTTTTTTATCAACTAGCCATTTACCAGAAATACCATATTTAAACTTATTATCGCCAAAACCGTAAGCAGTAAATACTTGTAAGCGCCATAAATCGTTACGCCCAAAATACGTTCTAAACCCTGTTCTTATGCGAACACGTTCTACCTCA
Source organism: uncultured Flavobacteriaceae bacterium (assembly GCA_964591595.1). Taxonomy (GTDB): domain Bacteria; phylum Bacteroidota; class Bacteroidia; order Flavobacteriales; family Flavobacteriaceae; genus JAADHG01. Next base: position 6,438 of record CAZQBE010000004.1, on the reverse strand, counting down.
TTATACCCAAAGGTTGAAAAAATAGGACCAAAATCTAAAGGCAATGTATTAAACTCAATATAGCCTGAAGCCAAAATACTTCCCAAATTATAAAGTTGTTTAAATTTTTTAACCGTTTTTAAAGTATCTAGCATTTTATAAACACCACGTTCGTCTTTGCTTAATTCTTCCGCACGATTAACTTTCCAAAAGGCATCATCTCTATCGTAAACATCTTTATCATAATAATACACTTCTTCATCGTAAAATTTTTTGTTCTTTGGTGTATCAAATATGTAATTATTATATAAGGTAGTTCGCTTGCCATAAATACCATGTGACTTTTCCTTTTTATTTAAAGCAAAATCAGACATCATATAATCGCGCTTTACTATAAATAGTGAATCGTTTAACAATTCAAACTCTTGCTCTATATATATTTCTTTAACCCAGTTTATATTTGCGCTTTTAGATGCCTGAAGATTAATTTCTTTTATGGCATATGTAGAATCATTCACCCAAAAATCGCCTTTAAAAGTAAGTTCGTTCTTGCGTCTTGGATAATAAATAATATTATAACACCATTTATTATCAATAAATGCACTATCGGAAAGCACATAATTGTAGGTATTAATTCCTGTTCTTGATAATGGGCTAACAAAACTTTTATCAAAAAACTTTAAATAATTGTCATATACATTATAATCCGAATATAAATCGTCAACAAAATCAATAATAATTTGATTATCGCTAAATCCTGAATTTTTATTTCCTTCTAAAACAGTTTTTTCTTTGTTAAGCGTATTGTCTCCATACACTTTAGATACCGCTTCATTAATAAACATTGGTAAATAGGTTTTTCCAGTAACTCTCGAGGTATCTACTTGATTAAAAACAAACTCCATCCCTTTAAAAAGCTTACTTTTTATTAAGGCACTATCTATGGTATTGATATCGAATTCTACTTTCTCATATTTATCGTATTCGTATTGATTAAATTGTTTTAAACCATTTTTGCGTTTATGTGCCCAAATTTTACGAAGAATATCAATGGCTGGATTGTTCTTTTTAGATTGTTTTCCAGCAACAATAAGTACCGCATCAAGCTCGTCAGCAGTATCCTTAAGTATAAATCTTAAATTGTAATTTACTTTCTTATCGAGTGTAATTTCTAAAGTTTCATAACCTACAAAAGAAATGACCAAGGTGCTCCAGTTTTGATTAGATTCTAAATAAAACCTGCCATTCTCATTAGTTATTGTACCTTCAGAAGAACCTTTAAAAATCACATTTGCAAAAGATATAGGTGCGTTATTTGAATCAAAAATATGACCACTAACTTTAGTTTGTGCTAAAATGGAACCTAATCCGAAAAATAATAATAAGCTTAAGAATCTATACTTCATAGTAATAAAAAACTTCATCAACAATCATGCTAACGAAGTCTATATAACGTAAATAATTATGTTTATTTTATGTGTACATTACCTTTTTTACCGCTTTTATAACATCATTGCTGTTTGGCAACCATTCTGCTAATAAAACAGGTGAATAAGGTGCAGGTGTATCTGCAGTGTTGATTTTCTCAATAGGAGCATCTAGATAATCAAAGGCTTGCGATTGTACTTGATATGTAATTTCGGTTGACACATTTCCAAATGGCCATGCTTCCTCTAAAATTACCAATCTATTGGTTTTCTTAACCGATTCTAAAACCGTATTAATGTCTAATGGACGAACGGTACGTAAGTCGATAATTTCGCAAGAAACACCTTCTTTTTCCAACACATCAGCTGCTTTATATGCCTCTTTAATTATTTTACCAAAAGACACTATGGTTACATCTGTTCCTACGCGTTTAATATCTGCAACTCCTATTGGCAGTATATATTCGCCTTCAGGCACTTCGCCTTTATCTCCATACATTTGCTCACTCTCCATAAAGATTACAGGATCATCATCTCTAATAGCTGCTTTTAACAAGCCTTTTGCATCATAAGGATTTGAAGGCACTATCACTTTTAAACCAGGAGTGTTTGCAAACCAACTTTCAAACGCTTGAGAGTGTGTTGCTCCTAACTGTCCTGCAGAACCTGTTGGTCCTCGAAATACTATTGGACACTTAAATTGTCCACCAGACATTTGTCTGATTTTGGCAGCATTATTTATTATTTGATCAATTCCCACTAAAGAGAAGTTAAAGGTCATAAATTCTACAATTGGTCTATTGCCTGTCATGGTAGATCCCACTGCAATACCTCCAAAGCCTAACTCGGCAATCGGTGTATCAATAACCCGTTTTGAGCCAAATTCATCCAGCATTCCTTTAGACGCTTTATAGGCACCATTATACTCTGCAACTTCTTCTCCCATAAGGTAGATACTTTCGTCTCTACGCATCTCTTCGCTCATCGCCTCACAAATGGCTTCTCTAAACTGAATTGTTTTCATGTGTTTATATTATTGCTTTTATCGGTCACATGCGACATCCATTTAAACATTACCTTAAATTATCAAGTTTTTAAGTATGGACGTTTCATTTATTATGTATTAATACGAACCGCAAAAATAACAATAATTAAAAAACTAAAGGCTAATCTTTAACGTAAAAATTTATTATGCATGCATAGGAAATTATTAGAATTTTGATTACCTTCGTAGCCACATAAAAAATACCTTAATAATAAATATAAACCTATGAAAATATTAGTGTGTATTAGTCATGTTCCGGACACCACTTCAAAAATTAATTTCACAGAAGGAGATACAAAATTTGATACCACAGGTGTACAATTTGTAATTAATCCGAATGATGAATTTGGACTTACAAGAGCCATGTGGTTTAAAGAAAAACAAGGTGCAACAGTAGACGTTGTTAATGTTGGAGGTCCTGAGACCGAACCTACTTTACGTAAGGCTTTGGCTATTGGTGCTGATGCTGCAATACGTGCTAACACCGTTGCTACTGATGGATTTGCAGTTGCAAAACAATTAGCAAAAGTGGTACAAGATGGTGGTTACGATTTGGTAATTGCTGGTAGAGAATCTATTGATTATAATGGCGGGATGGTCCCTGGAATGTTAGCCGGATTAACCGATACTAATTTTATAAGCAATTGTATTAGTCTAGAAATTGATGGAGACAATGTTAAAGCCGCTAGAGAGATTGATGGAGGTACTGAAACTATTTCAACATCGCTTCCATTAATCATTGGAGGGCAAAAAGGACTGGTTGAGGAAAGTGATTTACGAATCCCTAATATGCGTGGTATAATGATGGCGCGAAAAAAACCTTTAACGGTTGTTGAACCTGTGGATGCTACTACTGAAACAGCTTCAATTAAATTTGAAAAACCAGCTCCAAAAGGTGCTGTAACATTAGTTTCACCAGATAATTTAGACGAATTAATAAACTTACTTCACAACGAAGCAAAAGTGATTTAATCTCTGATTAAATCATCCCAAAATGTTATACTGAGCGCAGTCGAAGTATTGTTTTGGGATCTTTTTGAAATAAAAGAATACGATTAATGAGATTCCCACCAACGTGAGAATAAAAAAAAGATAAAAAAATTATGTCAGTTTTAGTATATACAGAATCCGATCAAGGAAAATTTAAAAAAGTAGCTTTAGAAGTTGCTTCATATGCAAAAGCAGTTGCAAACCAAATGGGAACAACAGTTACGGCAGTCACTTTTAATGTTTCTGATGCTACAGAATTAGGAAACTATGGCGTAGATAAAGTATTAAACGTTATCAATATTAATGGTTTTAATGCCAAAGTATATGCAGATGTTTTAAAACAAGCGGCTGAAAAAGAAAATTCCAAAGTTGTGATTGTAAGCTCTAGTGTAAATAGTAAATATTTAGCACCTCTATTAGCTGTAGGGTTAAATGCTGGTTACGCTTCAAATGTAGTTGAAGTACCAACCAATGCATCCTCATTTACAGTAAAGCGAACAGCATTTACTAACAAAGCCTTTAATATTTCCGAGATTAATACAGATGTGAAAATTGTTGGTGTATCTAACAATTCTTTTGGATTGGTAGAAAGTACAGGAAGTGCTTCCTCTGAAGATTTTACGCCTTCAATTGTGTCGTCTAACATTACTGTAGAATCCGTAGATAAAGCGACCGATAAAGTTTCTATTGCAGATGCCGATATTGTAGTTTCTGGCGGGCGTGGGTTAAAAGGGCCTGAAAATTGGGGTATGATTGAAGAACTTGCTGAAGTTTTAGGAGCTGCAACAGCATGCTCTAAACCTGTATCCGATTTAGGATGGAGACCACATAGCGAACACGTTGGACAAACAGGAAAACCAGTAGCTTCAAACTTATATATAGCAATTGGTATCTCTGGAGCCATTCAACATTTAGCAGGCATCAATGCCTCTAAGGTTAAAGTTGTTATTAACACAGATCCGGAAGCACCTTTCTTTAAAGCAGCAGACTATGGTGTTGTTGGAGATGCTTTTGAAGTAGTACCACAACTCATTGAAAAATTAAAAGAATTTAAAGCTCAAAACGCATAATTTTTTTTAACTTGTATTTATAAAAGGTTGGTTAAAATTACGCCATAGAGAATTTATACCTTTTAGCGAATTTTGTGGTATATTCATCTTAAATATGCCTTAGTCAGTTGGTAAAGTCCTAATTTAAACAGTTATTTGTGTTTTAAAAGGTATGAGTTTAGTTCGTCTTAATATAAAAGGTATTTCTTATAGTCAAACGCAAAATGGCGCGTATGCTCTCATATTAAGCGAAGTAGATGGCGACCGAAAACTTCCCATTGTTATTGGTGCATTTGAAGCACAATCGATTGCCATTGCGCTAGAAAAAGAAATCAAGCCACCACGACCTCTAACACATGATTTATTTAAGAATTTTTCTGATAGATTTGATATCGTAGTTAAACAAGTTATAATACACAAATTGGTTGATGGTGTTTTCTATTCGAGTTTAATTTGTGAACGCGATAAAATTGAAGAAATTATTGATGCACGAACAAGTGATGCTATCGCTTTAGCATTGCGTTTTAATGCACCTATTTTTACTTACAAAAATATTTTAGACAAAGCAGGAATTTATCTTAAAGTAAACCCAAAGAAAGACGAAGAACTTCAAGGGGATAATATATTGATGGACGAAGTTTTGGCTGAAGAAATTGAAACCTCAACTCCTAAAGACAATTATAAAGGTAAAACTCTTGACGAACTTCATAAATTACTAGAAAAAGCTGTCGCTAACGAAGACTACGAAACTGCGGCAAGAATTAGGGATGAAATATCCAAAAAATAACTACTAATTTAACACCAAAACATTATGAAAATTAAGCTACGCTTAACAATTTTAAACTTTTTTGAACTTTTTGTATTTGGAGCTTGGTTAATTTCTTTAGGTGGTTATTTAGGAGGTCAATTGCATTTTGAAGGCATACAAATTGGTAAAATTTTCACCACATTAGGTATAGCTTCATTAGTCATGCCTGGCATTGTCGGTATTATTGCAGACAAATATATAAATGCACAAAAATTATTAGGTTTATTACATATTATCGGAGCAGGCTTTATGTTTTTTCTAGCGCAAACTCACGATTATAACACTTTTTTTTGGATGATGTTAGGTTATTTAACCGTGTATATGCCAACGTTGGGTTTAGCAAATACAGTTTCGTATAGTATTTTAACAGAAAATAAATTTGATGTTATAAAAGTGTTTCCAAAAATACGTGTGTGGGGAACAATTGGCTTTATTGTTGCTGAGGTTGCTGTAGGTACTTTTGGTTGGGCACAAAACAATATGCAATTTTATTTTGCCATGGTCATTTCTTTAATAATGGGCATATATTCCTTTACATTACCAAATGTCCCCCTTTCAAAATCTGGAAACAAGTCTTTTGCAGAACGCCTTGGCTTAGATGCTTTTGCTTTATTTAAAGAATATAAAATGGCAGTATTTTTTGTTTTTGCTACCTTATTAGGTGTTGTATTACAAATATCTAATGCTTGGGCTTCAGAGTTTATGAGAAGCTTTTCTACAGATTTCCCTGACTCTTTTGTAGTAACAAATTCTAATACATTTATAGCATTATCACAAGTTTCAGAAACCTTATTCATCTTAACCATTCCCTTTTTCTTAAAACGGTTCGGTATAAAGACTGTAATGATAATGAGTATGATTGCTTGGTTTTTACGCTTTGGCTTATTTGGTGTTGGCTCACCAGAAGGTATAGGTGTTGGCTATCTAATTATATCTATGGTAGTTTATGGTGCTGCATTCGACTTTTTTAATATTTCCGGTTCTTTATTTATTGAAACAGAAACTGATAGCAAATATAGAGGAAGTGCACAAGGACTGTTTGTACTACTAACTAATGGTGTTGGCGCCATGCTAGGAGGAATTGGTAGCGGTTATGTTGTACAATACTTTACAACTGAAGCTGAAAGAGATTGGTTTAGC
>CAZQBE010000003.1:0-26041 GCA_964591595.1 uncultured Flavobacteriaceae bacterium | reverse complement strand
CGAGACTTTTTAAAGTCGTGGCAATCTGTATGTATTAAATTTAATATATAAATTGATTTTCAATTAGAAAGATTACTTCAGTCGTTTCTCCTTCGTAATGACGTTTCATTTAAAACTGGTTAATTATCATAGTTGCTACACGTAAAGCCTCTGTGCCATCATGTAATGTTACAATAGGTTTTGTATTTGTGTTTATGGCATTAGCAAAGGTTTCTAATTCATCAAGAATAGCATTGTTATTTAAAATCTCAGGATTATCAAAATAGATTTGTTTTTTTATACCCTCAGCATTTTGTAGAATCATATCAAAATCTCCTAGAATTTCAGGTGCATCCTTCATTTTTACCACTTCACATTTTTTTTCTAAAAAATCTACAGAGATATAAGCATCTTTTTGAAAAAAGCGTGTTTTGCGCATGTTCTTTAAAGAAATTCTACTTGCAGTAAGATTCGCAACGCAACCATTTTCAAATTCAATTCTAGCGTTTGCAATGTCAGGAGTATCACTTATTACCGAAACACCACTTGCAGAAACATGTTTTACTTTAGAGTTTACAACACTAAGAATAATATCAATATCATGAATCATTAAATCTAAAACTACAGGGACATCTGTACCACGCGGATTAAACTCAGCCAAACGGTGTGCTTCAATAAACATTGGGTTTTCAATTTGATTCTTTACGCCAATAAATGCAGGATTAAACCGTTCTACATGTCCTACTTGCCCTCTTAAATCATGCTCTGCTAAAAGACGTCTAATTTCTTCGGCTTCTTCAACAGTTTTAGCAATAGGTTTTTCAATAAAAACGTGTTTGCGTTTCGCAATAGATTTCAAAGCACAATCGTAATGTGATAATGTCGGTGTTACAATATCTACCATGTCAACAGCATCAATAAGCGTCTCAATGGTATTAAAAAAGGTATACCCAAATTCTGCTTCAACTTTTTTGGCATTGGTTTCATCGGCATCATAAAACCCTACGAGCTCATACTTGTCAGATTGGTTAAGGAGTCTTAAATGAATTTTTCCAAGGTGTCCAGCACCAAGTACACCAACTTTTATCATTGTATTTCGTTTTCAACAAAAATAGTTTTTTTGAAGCAGAAAAAAGCAAAAAGAAAATAGAAAATAGGTTTGTATTTTTTAAGGATTGCGTTACTTTTAAATTTTAAAACTAATCCAAAAATTTGAAAGATACATTTAAACATAAAGGCCTTCGACAACAATTAGTCGCAATAATTAAAAACAAAGGAATTGTTGATGAAAGCGTATTAAATGCTATTGGGAAAGTACCAAGACATTTGTTTATGGATTCTGGGTTTTTAGATCATGCTTACCAAGACAAAGCATTTCCTATTGTTGCCGACCAAACCATTTCGCAACCTTATACGGTAGCTTATCAAACGGAGTTATTGCAAGTAAAAAAAGGAGATAAAATTTTAGAGATTGGTACAGGTAGTGGCTATCAAGCTGCTATTTTATGTGAGTTGGGTGCTACATTATATAGTATTGAGCGACAGAAAGAGCTATTTAAAAAAACGAGTAAGTTTTTACCAAAGCTAGGTTATGGTGCTAAAAAACTCATTTTCGGCGATGGTTATAATGGCTTGATAGAAGAAGCACCTTTTGATAGTATTATAGTTACAGCAGGAGCACCTTTTGTGCCTAAGCCTTTACTAGAACAACTTAAAATTGGTGGCCGACTTGTAATTCCAATTGGTGAAAATGTACAAGTGATGACTTTATTTATTAGAAAAGGTGAGAAAGAATTTGAAAAACACGAACTCGATCAGTTTCGCTTTGTGCCTTTGTTGGAGGATAAAAATTAATTGCAATTGGTTTTGTTGATGGATAGGTTAAATTGTTTTCTGCATGGTATAATCGTCCATTACAAAACCACTACCAATATCATGAACGATCTGTCCTGTATTTACAAAACCCATATTTTCATAGGCTTTTATAGACTTGCTATTGTTTATGTTTACGGTCAATGTGATTTTAGTACAGTTTAGTTTATAGGCTTGTTGTGTAATAAATTCCATTGCTGTTTTACCCAAACCTTTGCCACGATATTCTTTTTGTATATAAATCTTACTTAAAAATAAAGCGTCATCTTCTTTTTTAATAGACAAATACCCAGCAGGAATATCATTATAATAAGCGAGGTAGTAGTAATACCCTTGCTTAACTTGTGCTTCAATAGCTGTAGTGGTTTGAAACTTACGAATCATATATTCTACTTGGTCTAAACCAATAATAGAGGTGTAATGTTCATGCCAAATTGTAGATGCTAATTGTTCAACGAGGGTATATCTCGCTATGGTATTGGCAGCAATTATCTTAATCATTTGTTTTTATTCTCGAATAATTCTCCCATAATTTGATAAATCCAAATACATTTCTCTATAGTTTTTCATCTCTTTGATAGTTAAGAGATTCTTAACTCCTTTTATCCAAAAGGTTTTAAAATAATTTTTAAAACTTTCAAGTGTTTTCATATCAAAATCTTTTTTATCAACGGGTAATCCTTTTAAAGTAAAAGTACTATTTATTGGAATATTATAATATTTAGTTAAAAGGATTTCATCATTAAGCATATTAATTGTAAAGTCAATTTGTCCATAAAAAACCCACCATTGGCTATAAATTTTATTATTCATTTTCAATAAATCATTATTGACACCTTGATTGACAATATTTTTTAAATCTTTTAAATATTGAATTGTTTGTTCTTTATATGCATTCTCAAAAAAGATGCTGTTTTCAGGAATATTTCTTAATTGTTGAATTTCAAAAAATAATTTTTCAAGAATTAAGTAGTCTCCAATAAGATTTGAATTATTCTCTTTCTTTTGAAATTGTAATTGATTATATACAAGACCTAAAGCAAATAAGGCAATAATTAATGAAAAAACAGATGAAATAGTATTAAAGTTATTACTTAAAAGTTTAAACCATTTTTTACTTTTCTCCATAAGGTCGTAGCGTATTTTTCGAAAGAATTTTATCATATCTATTTCCCGAGAAAGCGAGAATCTTATTGGTTAGTTTTAATGAAGACTAACTATTTTTACACAAATATTGTTTAATGTTTTGGCAAATATGCTTCAGGAATTGGGTTTTCTTGGCTTTCTTGTGTCCAGTAAATATTAATAATCCACCAACGCTTACCATCATTTAATAGCTGAATACTATTAATACCACGCATAAATGGTTCATCGTCTGCTTCACTGTGATACGATTCGTAAGTACTAAAAACTTGGGTAATGTTTCCAAAAGTATTTGTGGTTCTGTGTATTTCTTTTTCAAAAAAACCATTTTCTACCAACCAATTTCCAGAACTGGTTATATAATCTCCAGCAGTCATATATCGTGCACCGATGATGCCTTCTTTGTTTTTACCTGATGGAATTAACTTTGCATCTGGATGGAACAAATATTTAAAGAGTACCCAATTACGTGCTTCTCCTTTTTCTCCAGAAATCACGCCATATAAAGTTTCTATTGTGCTGTCTAAAGTTTGTACTTTAGAAGTATAATCTTTGGTAGTTTCTTGTGCATTTAAAGAAATACTAACCACGAAACAACAAATAAGTATTGTGTGAATTTTATTCATAATTAAACATTTTATAAAACGTTTAAAGTTAGCTATTAAAAACTAATCCCAAAAATAACGGCATCGCCTATAAATCCGTTTTGGTAGGAGCGTACATAGTCCACACGTAAAAACCTAAACTTTCCCCAACCAATATTATCTATACCAATATTAAATTCTTGATAGGGTTTGTTATTACTTGTAGAAAGATTGTGAGAACCAATAACCAAATTAAAATTGAGTTTATTTAACAATGGTATTTTTCCCAAAATATAACCTTTAAAATTATGTTGTGCATGAAACTCCATATACGATTTATTGGTGCTTAAGCTGTAATATGGCAAGTTATTAAATGCGTTTAAATAATTACCACGACTCACATGTGTTTGGTTGCCATTAAAATGTTGGAAATCCATAAAAGCAATAGCGTCGGCATTAAAAAAGGTACCTGCTCTTAAGTTATATTGAAAATAGCCTTTGTTGCCAATATTAAATCCTTGTGTTAATCGGGCTTTAATCTGGTCGAAATTATAACTGGAAATACTGGCTCCAAAGCCTTTTTCGTAACCTAGAAATAGGGTTGGATATTTACTATTTGAAATATTGAATTTGCTATCAGGATAACTTAAATAATGTTGCCCAAAATTAATACGTGCTGATACATTGAGTTTAAAAATGTTATGCTTATTAAAAGAAGCTACTCCAAAAGCAGTTTCGTCTAGTGGATTGCTACTTGTGTAAGCATCATTATCGTCATTAATAAAAGTTTGATCTGTAGTATTAAAAAGCGGTGAACGCTTTTCGTAACTTAACGTAGAGTAGAAGCGAAAACCGTTTATTATTTCTTCTGAAAATGAGATTTGCGCATAACTTTTATCATACAATTTCATATAATTATCTTCAAAAAATAAAGTGCTAACTGAATTTACCAGTTTTGAAATGGGTTGACCACTATTAAATTGACTTGTGGTTACACCTCCTGAAAGTGTTAAAAATGGTCGATTTACATTATTAAATTTATAGGTTATGGAAGCTGTTGCACGCAAGCGTTTATCGTCTATACCATAATTAAGATTTGCACTGGCTCTGAAATAACGTTTAAACTCGTCGTAGTTTTTTCTAAAATACAGACCTAAATTTCCATTCCAGCCTTGTACTGTATTAAAACTAGCTGAAGCTATTGGTGAGCTAAAGCCCAAATTGTAATGCTGGTAAGAGTTGGTGTAGTTGTAGCCTGAAACTACATCCATAATTTTAAATTTGTTTGAAACGGCATCAATTGAATCTAAATAGGTTTTAGATTTTCTTATGATTTGTATGCTGTCTTTTTTTACGTAATCGTTAGATTCTTCAAAGGTTAATGGCACAGGACGAATGGAGTTCCAATAGATTGAATCTTTTTTATTGGCTTGATCTGCGAACGATAATACCTCTTTTGTAAATGTTTTTTTGGTGAAATTTGGCGTAAAATTATAATTGCTATATACTGCAGTAAAACGTCCATCGCCTTTTATGCCAAAAATGCCGTATTTAAAATCTATGCTTTGTGAGATGAGTACCCAAAAAGTATCATTTTCGAAATAGGAAAAGGTTTGTTTTAGAGTAATATAGTCAGCTACAGGAATTTGAGCTTGCTGACCTGTAATGGTTAATTCTAAAGCGTAAATAGCCCATTGGTCTTCTACAATATAAATACTACCCGAAAAAATACGATCGTTTTTTCGACGTGGAATTACCTTAATTTTATTGATAAGATTGCCTTTTTCATCATAAAAAACGCCTTCTAGTTTATAACGATAATAATTAAAGGCAAAATCAGCAATTGGTGACACTATTTGATTACCTAACTCAACCGTGTTATTATAAAAATTATAATCTACATCGCTTGCATTATTAAAACTGAATCCATTATCGTCGCCACTTAATTTTGAAGCAATAATTTTTTCTTTGAGTTTATCTGGACTTTGATATTCAATTTTTGAAATGGTTTCTGATAGATAAATAATTCCACTTCTGGTAGAATCTAATCCACCTCCAAGGTCACCAAGTTCTTGACCCAGAATTTTTTTAGGAGCATCTTTTATTCTTATTAAACCACGTGAGTAAAAATCGGCTTTAAAGGCATTAATTTTTTTTAGAAATTGCTTCCTATTTGCAATGGCATTTCTAATAATTCGGTTAGCAGGATTATCGTTGGTGTTTATAACAACTGTATCCAAATTAATATTTTCTTCTATAAGAATGGCATCTAAACGATATGGAAACCCAGTTACCGTAATGTTCTTTTTTAGGGTTTTATAGCCCAGATATTTAAATACTATGGTATAAGATTTCTCTTCTGAAATATTTAGCTCATACATCCCATCATCATTACTTGTAGTGCCTGTATATGTGCCTTCAATATAAATATTTACAAAGGCTAATGGATTATTGTTTGTATCAGTTACAATACCTTTTACCTGCGAGAAAACAATACAACTGAATAATAGCGAAAGTGTGAGGAGTAATTGTTTTTTCATACAAATTGATAAAGTTAGTTATACTGCTATAGACGTCTTTATTTAATAAAAGGCTGTTTAACTGTTTTCAAACTTAGAGATTAAACTCTTAGTAAATTGTTATAGCTCTCTTAAACTTATTAGAAATTTTTCTTAATGCGGTCTAAGTCACGCTTGTTATCTCGGTCTTTAATAGACTCGCGTTTATCGTAAAGTTTTTTTCCTTTGGCAAGTGCTATTTCAAGTTTAGCGAATCCTTTTTCATTAATAAATAAGTGCAAGGGTACAATGGTAAGTCCTGTGTTTTTTACTTCTTTTTCAAGCTTTCGTAGTTCGCGCTTATTGAGTAAAAGCTTACGTTCGGCTTTGGGTCTATGGTTGCTATAGTTTCCATAGGCATACTCTTCAATAGACATATTGATAACAAAAAGTTCACCTTGTTCATTAAATTCACAAAAGCTTTCAGCTATTGATGCTTTACTTTGTCTGATGGATTTAATTTCGGTTCCAGTGAGCACAATACCTGCAGTGTACTTATCGATTATTTCGTACTCAAAGCGCGCTTTTTTGTTTTGTATGTTTATGTTTTTTTGCATTGCAGCCAAAGGTAAATAATTTAAGATTATTTTAGAATATTCATGTTAAGTATTATGTAGATTTACAGCGTAAATAAAAAACATTACAATGAACAAACTGATTTTACCTTTTATTGTGTTAACAATGTTGATGTCTTGTAAGAAGGATGTGCAACCAAACGCAGAGTCTATTATTAGTGAAACTATTGAAGTTTCAGGCGGAAACCATATTGCAACTTCTACAATCGATTTTGATTTTAGAGATAAACATTATAAAGCCATTCGTAATAATGGCATGTTTCAATTAGAACGAGAATTTAGAGATTCAATTTATATTATAAAAGATGTGTATACAAATACAGATTTTACAAGATTTATAAATAATGAAGCTGTTGTAGTTCATGATACAATGGCTAAAAAATATATAAGTTCTGTTAATTCTGTGCACTATTTTTCGGTACTACCTTTTGGATTAGATGGTGCTGCAGTTAATAAAACCTATTTAGGAGATGTGAATGTTAATGGAAAAACATATCATAAAATTAAAGTAACGTTTAATCAAGAAGGCGGAGGAGAAGATTTTGAAGATGTATTTATATATTGGATAAATACGGAGTCTTATAAAATAGATTATTTAGCATATTCTTATACTGAAGATGATGGTTTTGGAATGCGATTTAGAGAGGCTTATAACGAGCGTTACGTTAAAGGTATTCGTTTTGTAGATTATAATAATTATAAACCTTATAATAACAACGAAAAACTACTCTATTTAGACCGTTTGTTTGAAAATAACGAATTGAAATTATTATCTAAAATTGAAACTAAAAATGTTGAGGTAAAGAAGATTGAAGATTGATGATGGAAGCCTGAAGTATTTGACGCATATAATTTGAAACTCGAATAAAACCGTACTGTCATTCCGCATCAAGTGCTGAATCCATTATAGATAAAAATATGGATTCCTGCTTTTTCACTTAGACAATACTTCGACAAACTTAGTATGATATCTAAGCGTGATACTTTGGAAAGACAAATGTGTAATATTTCTATTCTATTACCAAAAGAGTATCCGAAATTTCACCATTACTAGAAATAGTAACAATATAAAGATTGGCATTATTACTGTCGTCAATCGATGAGTATTTATCCTGACCTAAAACAGCATTTACAAATTGAGGTGTAGTGTTACTATGTCCTACCACTAAAACGGTTTTGCCATTGGTTTGATTAATAAAACCTTCAGAATATAAATTTCTAGGATTGTAAATCGTAATATCTAATCCATTTTTCTCAGCTGTAGGTTGCGCGGTTTGATTTGTACGATTATAATCGGTAGAATAAATAGCATCAAACTTTACATTATCGAAGACTAAACTCCATTTCGCTGCTCTAAGAATACCTTCTTGAATTAAATTGGGGTTTTTATTGTTTGCATCGCTACGATTTTTTTCAGCATGACGAATAAAATAGTATGTTGTAGTTTTAGTTGGATGCTCTATAGCCTCATTTTTAATGTCTTGTGCAACTGTAGGTAAAGTGAATAAGATTGTAAAAAATAATATAAGTAGATGTTTCATTTTAATGTTTTATTTAGGTTCAATAATTAAAAAAACAGCAGTGCTGTCTCCAATGTTTAATACTTCGTGCCACTTTGTGCCTTCACTGTAAAAATGACTTCCAGTAGCTGGACTTACTTCTCTTGTGCCACTCTCATCTGTAATTCTAAATGTACTACCAGCCAAAGTATAACCAAAATGTGGCTTATGGTAATGTTTTTCGTGCCCAACACCAGATTCAAAAGTACACTTTAAAACTCTAATGCTCTCATTTTCTTCTACCAATTTACACACGGCTTTATTATTCCAGCCAGCCTGTAACGGATCTGGTAAATTAATTTTGTTTTTACAACTAGCTAATAGAATTGAAAGTAAGAATATCTTTATGCTAAGATTGTAAATAATATGTTTCATTTGGTGTTAAATTATTGAGCATTTTGGGTATTAATCTTAATATCCAAATATACTAAATAGATGTTTGTAGATTAATTTTGACCTATTAAAAATTATCCACTTTTTTATATTAAGACAAAAAGGTATTAAATATGATTAATATCATATTTTAAAAATTACTTGAAGACTAGTTTTGTAATCAAATAATAATATACTACTCATGAAAAAATCAATTTTTACTACTTTATTAATGTGCTTATTTGTATTTTCAAATGTGTTGGCACAAGAATCAACAACTGATAATTCAGACTTTTCAAAATGGCAAGTACGTCTTAGAGGTATTGTTGTTACACCTAACGAAAGTGCTACCATTCAAACCATTGGAGGAGATGCAGATATTTCTACTGCATTTGTCCCAGAGTTGGATTTCACTTATTTTTTTACTGAAAAATGGGCAGCAGAATTAATTCTAGGAACAACTAATCACGATGTCAAAGCTGTTGGTACATCAGCAGGTGATATTAATTTAGGCGATGTATGGTTATTGCCACCTACATTAACCTTTCAATACCATTTTACTGGAGGAAATCTAAAGCCTTATCTAGGAGTTGGTGTTAATTATACAATCTTTTATGGTGTAAATGATGGTCCAGTTGCCGATAGTGTAGATTATAGTAATTCAGCTGGTTTTGCTTTTCAAGCAGGTTTAGACTATGCATTGGGAGATAAATGGTTTTTAAATGTGGATTTAAAACAAATATATATTCAAACAGATGCTGTTGTAAATGCTACTACAGCACTTGGAGCAACCGTTGGAGCCAATGTTGATATTAACCCATTAGTTTTAGGCTTTGGTTTTGGAATGAAATTTTAATCTTACCTCCATTATATAGAAATAAATAAAAGGGTCACTAATTTGTGACCCTTTTTCTTTTTAACGCAAAAGAAAAGCAACACTCATCTTTTAATAAGAATTATGCTGCTTTTCAACTAACCAACCAATTATAAGACTGTTTTAAATTTAGATTGTTACATTTCTTCAACCAAATCATTCTGATTTCTAAACACCAATTTATCATCAAAGGCATCTAGTAAAATAATACTATCTGTTGTTATTTTTCCAGCTAAAACCTGTTTACTTAACTCATTAAGTACTTCTTTTTGAATGACACGCTTTACAGGTCGTGCACCATACTCAGGATTGAATCCTTTCTCTGCTAAATAAGAAATAGCTTCCTGAGTAGCATCAAAGGTTATACCTTGTTGTGCAAGCATTCTTGTTAAACTTTTTAATTGTAAACCAACAATGTCTCTTATGTTTTCTTTATTTAAAGGTGTAAACATAATTGTGTCATCTATTCTGTTTAAAAACTCTGGTCTTACACTTTGCTTTAATAATGCTAACACATCAATTTTTGCTGTTTCTATAGCTGAATCAATATCTTTTGTAGCTTCAAATCGCTCTTGTATTATATGACTTCCAATATTTGAAGTCATGATAATAATGGTATTTTTAAAATTGGCAATACGCCCTTTATTATCAGTTAAACGACCTTCGTCCAGTACTTGCAGTAAAATATTAAAAACATCTGGATGTGCTTTTTCAATTTCATCAAGTAATACAACAGAATATGGTTTGCGTCTTACGGATTCAGTAAGTTGTCCACCTTCGTCATAACCTACATATCCTGGAGGTGCTCCAACAAGTCTACTTACTGCATGACGTTCTTGATATTCGCTCATATCTATTCTAGTCATTGCATTTTCATCATCAAATAAATATTCAGCTAATGCTTTTGCCAATTCGGTTTTACCAACACCAGTTGTTCCTAAAAAAAGGAATGTTCCAATTGGTTTTTGTGGATTTTGCAATCCTGCTCGACTTCTACGAACAGCATCGCTTGCCGCAATAATTGCTTCGTTTTGACCCACAACGCGCTTGTGAAGTTCATCTTCTAGTTTTAATAGCTTTTCACGTTCACTTTGAATCATTTTTGTAACTGGAATTCCTGTCCATTTTGCAACTACTTCAGCAATATCATCATAGGTTACTTCTTCTTTAATAAGTGATGTTCCCTCTTGTTTTTGCATTTGTTTTTGGAAAACTTCTAACTGCTCTTGTGCTTCTTTTATTTTACCAAAGCGCAGTTCGGCAACCTTACCATAATCGCCATCACGTTCAGCACGTTCTGCTTCCAGTTTATAATTTTCAATCCCTTGTTTAATATTTTGAATATTATCTACAACTTCTTTTTCGCTTTTCCATTTTGCATTTAATGCATTACGGTCTTCTTTTAAGTTTGCTAAATCTGATCGTAAAGATTTAAGTTTCGTTTCATCTTTTTCACGCTTAATGGCTTCAATCTCAATTTCAAGTTGCATTACTTTTCTGTCTAAAACATCTAATTCTTCAGGTTTAGAATTGATTTCCATACGCAATTTTGAAGCAGCTTCATCCATTAAATCAATAGCTTTATCTGGTAAAAATCGATTTGTAATATACCGTTCGGATAGCTTTACTGCACCAATAATGGCTTCGTCTTTAATACGTACTTTATGATGTGTTTCATACTTTTCTTTAATACCTCTAAGTATAGAAATAGCACTTTCGGTATCAGGTTCGTTTACCATTACCTTTTGAAAACGACGTTCTAAAGCTTTATCTTTTTCAAAGTACTTTTGATATTCATCTAAAGTTGTTGCTCCAATGGCACGGAGTTCACCACGAGCTAAGGCAGGTTTTAAAATATTGGCGGCATCCATAGCACCTTGACCACCTCCAGCACCAACGAGTGTATGAATTTCGTCAATAAAGAGTACAATATCACCATCGCTTGTAGTGACTTCTTTAATAACAGCTTTTAAGCGTTCTTCAAATTCTCCTTTATATTTGGCACCTGCAATAAGTGCGCCCATATCAAGTGCAAAAATTTGCTTGTCTTTTAAGTTTTCCGGAATATCTCCATCTATAATTCTGTGAGCCAACCCTTCAGCAATGGCAGTTTTACCAGTTCCTGGTTCTCCTACCAATATTGGATTGTTTTTTGTACGTCGCGATAAAATTTGAAGAATGCGTCTTATTTCTTCATCACGACCAATTACAGGATTAAGCTTACCATCTTTGGCTAACTGATTTAAATTTTTAGCATATTTGATTAAAGTATTATAAGTGTCTTCCTGACTTTGAGAGGTTACATTGTCACCTTTGCGTAGTTCTTCAATAGCTAATATTAAATCCTTTTCAGTAACCCCTTGATCTTTTAGTATTTGAGCAATTTTGCTTTTAGATTTAAAAACAGCTATGATTAAATGCTCGATTGACACATACTCATCTTTCATTTTCTTAGCTATTATTGATGCCTCATTTAGAGTTTTTCCGGCTTCGCGAGAAAGCATAATATCGCTTCCAGAAACTTTGGGGAAACTTTCAAGTGATGCATCTAATACTTGTTTCAGCATTGAAACGTTGACATTTAATTTTTTTAAAATAAAGGGTATCACGTTTTCATCTACTTCAAAAAAAGCTTTAAAAAGATGCTCATTTTCTATATGTTGATGACCTGAGCTTTGGGCAAGCAATTGTGCCTGCTGTATAGCCTCTTGTGATTTTATAGTATAATTATTAAAGTTCATAATAATTTGTTTTTATATTTTGTATTATTGATTTCAATAACCTTACCAATCTGGTTAGCAATTAAATAAGAGACAAAATGTCTAACTAACTCAATGATTATGTGACTTTTAGTCAGTTTGTAAGGATTAATTATGCACCCGACTTAAATACATAATGAACTTAACTTATGGGATTTTTTAGTAATTTATTTAAAGCTTCTGAACCTAAAGAAACAAAGCTATTACCTTGGATTGCACTTACCGATTTTCGACAACTAAATGATATTAAAGAGCGGTCTAATAATAAAACTCAAGTTATCTTTAAGCATTCTGCTCGTTGTGGAGCTAGTCGGATGGTTTTAAATCAATTTATAAACACCTATGTATTGACTGAAAACGATTTGGATTTATATTTTCTAGATTTAATTAATTTTAGAACTGTATCTAACGAGGTTGGTTATACGTTTCAAGTGATGCACGAATCTCCCCAGCTTTTAGTGATTAAAAATGGAGAAGTTGTTGCTCATAGTTCACATGGAGGCGTTAATACCATCGATTTAAATGATTTTCTTTAATAACTTTTGTAAAGTTTATTAAATAGAAGTATTGAATTAGTAGCTTATTAAATATAACTTCGCTTGTCGTTCGTTATAAATCATTGAAACGAATGATATCTTAACACTATGCTTCATTTCACTCCCCTTTAGTATTTCATACCTAGTATGTGTTAACAACATATTTGCTTATGAACCGATAGTTAGTATTATCTGCTTTTTAGCAGATATTTTTGTATATCTGCTTTTTTAAAGATATATTTGAAAAAAACAAAAAAATGATAGCTGTTATAACAGGAGATATAATTAATTCTAGGAAAGGAGAAGTTGAAAGTTGGCTAAACCACCTAAAGGAAACTCTTAACAAATATGGGAATGAACCTAATAATTGGGAAATTTATAGAGGAGATAGTTTTCAGTTGTCACTAGATCCAAAAAAAGCATTGATTGCAGCAATTCATATTAAATCAACAATCAAACAAACTAAAACCTATGATGTTAGAATAGCTATAGGTATTGGAGAAGAAAAGTATAGTTCTCCTAAAGTAACAGAATCCAATGGTACGGCATATATTAATTCAGGGGAATGCTTTGAAGAATTGAAAAAATATTCACTAGCAATAAAGTCAAATAACAAAAAAGTAGACGAGATATTAAATATCATGTTTAAGCTATCATTTTTAACCACAGATAATTGGAGTGGTGTAGTTTCGAAAGTAATAAAAGCCGCAATAGAACATCCAGAAAAGAATCAGAAAGACTTAGCTAAACTTCTTAATAAATCACAAAGTAATATAAGCGAAGCATTAAAAAGAGGTGGTTATGAAGAAATAATAAACATGAATAAATTTTACATAAAAACCATTTCTCAGTTATGATAGTCCTTATAATAAAACTATTAATTGCACATGTCGTAGGTGATTTCGTTTTACAACCTAATAGTTGGGTTAAAGAAAAAAAAGACAAAAAGTTTAAATCCAAATATTTCTACCTACACGGATTAGTACATTTATTATCACTCATTATAGTACTAGAATTTAATTGGTCATATTGGCAATCAATAACAATAATTGTAGTTAGTCACTTGATTATTGATTTATTTAAACTAAATCTAGAAGAAAAAATTAATTCAAGATTGCTATTTGCAATAGATCAACTATTACACTTAGTAGTAATCAGTATTGTTGTCTATGTTAATAATCCATACATTATAGAATTTGAAAAAATATATTCAACCAAATCACTCTTACTTATACTTGTTATTCTTACCATCACTTTTGTATCATCTATAATTATGAAAGTTATAATGAGCAAATGGATTTTAGAAGAAGATGAAGAAGAAGACTCATTAGAAAGCGCAGGAAAATATATAGGGATATTAGAACGTCTGTTTGTTTTTGGTTCCATCTTATTAAATCAATGGGGTGTAATTGGATTACTTATAGCGGCAAAATCTGTTTTTAGATTTGGTGACCTTTCTAGAGCTAAAGATAGAAAACTAACAGAATATATATTAATAGGTACTTTGATTAGTTTCGGATTGGCGATTTCTATAGGCTTATTATATCAATATTTAGACATGCATTTATAAAACAAAAGCCCACACGTTGTATAGTGCATAGTACCTTTTGGGATGCTACTATACCATTTACTGAACAATAAGCGAAACTCCTTAAAAAACGATTAAAAGGTTTATTTCTTATAAACAGGAAGTAACTCCGTTTTTACTTCGCCAAAACCAATTCGTGTACCATCATTTTCACAAAAACCACGCATAATAACAGTATCGTTATCATTTATAAATTTACGTTTGGTACCATCTTTCATTGTAAGTGGTTTTTCGCCTCTCCAGGAGAGTTCTAACATAGACCCATACGAATCTGGAGTTGGTCCAGAAATGGTACCGCTTCCCATCATATCACCAGAATTTACAGGACAACCATTAGATGTGTGGTGTGCCAATTGTTGTGCCATATTCCAGTACATATATTTAAAATTAGAATGACTTACCACAGTTTCTTTTGCGCCTTTGGGCTGTATGGCTGCTTCTAGAAGAATATCAAAACTCTTTTTGCCTTTGTATTGCAGGTACGAAAAAGGTTTAGGGTCTTGTTTTGGGCCTTCAACTCTAAATGGTTCTAGTGCATCAAGAGTAACAATCCAAGGAGAAATAGAAGATGCAAAACTCTTTGCTAAAAACGGACCAAGAGGGACATACTCCCATTTTTGTATATCGCGTGCAGACCAATCGTTAAATAATACCAATCCGAAGATATATTCTTCGGCTTCTTCAATAGGAATGGGCTCACCCAAATCGTTGGCATCAGTAGTAATAAAAGCCATTTCCAATTCAAAATCAACTAATTTTGAAGGACCAAAAACAGGTTCAGCTGCACCTGCAGGTAATGTTTGTCCTTGTGGTCTATGCACAGGAATGCCAGAAGGTATTATAGAGCTACTGCGGCCATGGTATCCAACAGGAATGTGCAACCAGTTTGGCAATAAAGCATTTTCTGGGTCTCTAAACATAGTGCCAACATTGGTGGCGTGTTCTTTACTAGAATAAAAATCGGTATAATCTCCAATAAGAACAGGAAGTTGCATTTCAATTTCATCCAAACGAAAAAGTACGGTTTCCTTATTCTTTTTGTTATGCTTTAGCGTGTCATTATTACTATCAAAAATTTCGGCTATTCTATTACGTACTAAACGCCAAGTTTTACGTCCATCAGCAATAAAATCATTAAGGGTATCTTGCAGAAAAATATCATCAGTTAACGGAATGCCATCAAAGTAACCCAATTGATGTAAAGCACCAAGGTCTATAGCAGTATCGCCAATTCGCGTACCAATGGTAATAATATCATCTCTTGTTAAAAATACACCGAAGGGAATATTTTGAATAGGAAAATCAGAATTTTTATCAACGTGAAGCCACGAAGTTCTATCAGGATTGTTAGCTGCTAATGACATATATAAGATGTTGTTTATTTTTATAAATTATATTTCAAACCTACACATTTTTTTCATTTTAACAGAAAAAAACACTTAAAATATGGATTCAACTTAACCGTTAATAAAACGGTTTAAAACTTAATAGTAAATATATGTTTTTTGAAGTATTAAATTAATGGATTTACTATTTTTGCCTTTAATTTAACAAAAAATAGCTTATGCAACGCGACGAACAAATCTTTGAATTAATACAAGCTGAAAATAAACGTCAAAAACAAGGTCTGGAATTAATAGCTTCTGAGAATTTTGTGAGTGACCAAGTTATGGAAGCAGCAGGATCTGTGCTAACCAATAAATATGCCGAAGGGTATCCTGGTAAGCGTTATTATGGTGGTTGTGAAGTCGTGGATGAAGTAGAACAACTCGCCATAGATAGAGCCAAGGCTTTGTTTGGAGCAACTTGGGCTAATGTGCAGCCACATTCTGGAAGCCAAGCTAATACGGCAGTGTTAGCTGCGTGTTTAAAACCTGGCGACACCATTTTAGGATTCGATTTGTCTCATGGTGGACATTTAACTCATGGTTCTCCTGTAAATTTCTCTGGTAAGCTTTATAATCCTGTGTTTTATGGTGTAAAAAAAGAAACGGGAATTATTGATTATGACCATGTTGAAGAAGTTGCTAAGCGCGAACAACCAAAACTTATTATAGCAGGAGCTTCTGCGTATTCTCGTGATATGGATTTTAAACGTTTTCGTGAGATTGCAGATAGTGTAGGTGCTATATTATTTGCAGATATTTCACATCCAGCAGGATTAATAGCAAAAGGTATTTTAAACGATCCGTTGCCACATTGCCATATAGTAACCACTACAACACATAAAACCTTGAGAGGTCCACGAGGAGGATTAATATTAATGGGCGAAGATTTTGAAAACCCATTTGGTATTACATTAAAATCTGGTAAATTACGAATGATGTCTTCATTATTAGACTCAGCAGTATTCCCTGGAAATCAAGGTGGACCTTTAGAACATATGATAGCAGCTAAGGCCATTGCTTTTGGTGAAGCACTTTCTGATGAGTTTTTACATTATATATTACAAGTAAAGAAAAATGCTGATGCCATGGCTCAAGTATTTGTAGCTAGAGGTTACGATATTATTTCTAAGGGGACAGATAATCATATGATGTTAATTGACCTAAGGAATAAAAGCATTACTGGTAAAGAAGCAGATCAAGCTTTAGGTAAAGCAGATATTACAGTAAATAAAAATATGGTACCTTTTGATGACAAATCACCATTTGTGACTTCTGGTATTAGAATAGGAGTAGCGGCTGTTACAACCCGAGGATTAAAAGAAAATGATATGGATGTTATTGTTGCTTTGATTGATGAGGTTATTGCAAATTATGAAAATGAAGTGGTCTTGGAGTCTGTTGCAGGAAAAGTAAATGCGATGATGGAAAGTTTGCCTTTGTTTGCTTAATTAAAGTTCGTTTTAAATTTAAATGCATTTCTTTCTTGCGAGGATTTCCTGAGAAGAGATTAGAGTAAATGAAGTATACACCTCTTAAGTTTACAATCTATTAATTTTATAGTATTTAATCAGAAAGAACAAAAGAGAGAATTAAGGTTAGTATACACGGTGAAGCTATAGACTTCGACAACATTGATAATCCTCTCTCTTTTTCTACTAAGATTTCGTTCAGTTCTATGAGTATATTAAACTCGATTTCAAGTTGTTGAAACGTCAGTAGCTGGTTCTTTCCAAAAACATTTCTTATGAATAAAGATAAAAAAATTTATGGAGTTGACATCAGTAAAGCAGTCTTTGATGTGTATTGTGAATCTACAGGTCACCATCAATTTAACAATGATGAAAAAGGCTTTAAAAGTTTTCTAAAGCACTTACCTCAGGGAGTATTAGTGGTTATGGAAGCTACAGGTTATTACCATTACAGGTTAGCTCAGTTTTTATTTAAGTCAAATATTTTAGTTTCGGTAGTGAATCCTTTGTCTGTTAAACGCTTTATCCAGATGAAACTGGCTAAAGTAAAAACAGATAAGAGTGATGCGAAAGCTATTAGCGAATATGGTCAAATGAATGAAGTCCCATTATATACAGCTTTAACAGATATTCAAAGTGAGTGTTTGCAATTGTTTAGATTGTTAGATAGTTATTTAAAACATAGAACAGCCACAAAGAATAAGTTAAAAGGGGAGGAAGTATTAGGTGTTCCATCAAAGTTTGTATATCGCTCATTGAAGCGAAACTTGAAGCATTTAAACAAAGAAGTAGATGTCTTGGAATCTAGATTGTTAGAGTTAGTAAAGCAAGATCAGCAACATCAATTAACGTTATTAAAAAGTATTCCAGGCATGGGTGTAAAGACCGCCTTGTTTTTAATAGTAGTAACAGATGGCTTTAAGAAGTTTGAAACGGCATCACAGTTATGTAGTTATGTTGGTATTACACCAACAATAAGAGAATCAGGAAGCAGTGTTAGAGGTAGAAGTAGGATTAGTAAGGTTGGTGTTGGTATTAAGAAGTTAAGAAACTTGTTGTTTTTATGTGCTTTTTCAGCTTGTAAACACAACAAAGGATGTCGAGAACTTTATGAGAGAATAGTTAATAAAGGAAAGAGTAAAAAGCTAGCGTTAATTGCAGTATCAAACAAGTTGTTAAAACAAGCATTTGCAATTGCTAAATCGGGATTGCCTTATGATGAAAACTTTGTTTCAAAATTAGCTTAAAACAGCTTGTTTTTTAACTCAGTTCTTTGTTGGTAACAGTATTGCATTATTCATTTTTTACTTTTATTACATAAGAGTCTCTGATAACTTTCTCATTGCGAATTGTATAAATAGTGTCATTGCTGATCAACCATTTAGTTTTTTCTGGGATTTTACAATAGGTTTTTGGATAAGAAAATATCTTTACTTCAAGACTTTTCTTTTTGGGAGGATTAAACTCAATTGAGAATGTTGGATATGGATTTCCTCCATATATACTTAATTTTTTTATCTTTCTTTTTGGATATACCTTATAAACACCACTACTATCTGTTCCAGCTATAAATTCTTCGGTATTAATACTATCGTTTATGTTAACCCAGCCAACGAAGCCAAATCCTTCATATTTGTCTGTAATAATTATATGTTGAATACTATCATTTTCTCTCTCTATTACTTTGTATGAAAGGTTTGTTTTATAAATATTAGGTTTAGTAACTTGCATATAAATTGTGTCATTATCAATTCTCCAAATTCCAAAATAGTCTTCATTATTGCAGACATCTCTTGATTTAAAAAAAAAGGTATTGTCATTGTACAAAACTAGTTTTTCAGATACTCTTGTAAAATCATCATAATGATAGTAAGTAGTTTTATTTTGAGGTGATTTCAGAGTTTTACAACAAATCAAAATGGTTAATAGAAAAAAAAGAAGATAGTTATTTTTTAATTTCATTGATGATTCGGTTATATTGTTGCCAACTATTTTATAAAAATATTGTGTTTATTTCTTTTATATTTAATCCTCAAACACAATACTTTCATACGCACCTAGATCGGGAGTTGTGCCTCGAGGTGTGTTTAAAATATCAGATGTTAAGTTGCCGAAGATAATTCCAACATTATCAGCCGATGAACCATTAGGTATTTGTAACTTATTATTTTGTGGGTCTAAAAATTCTGGATCAAGATTAAATATCACGTTTTCATAAAGTGCTGTATTACCAAAATCGTATTGATCTCCAGTAAAATTACTATTTGGGTCGTCGAATTTGATTAAGCAATTGGTGAATTTAAAATTAAAAGTATCACTAACATCTTTGTCTAAAATAAGTTCAGGGTTATCGTTACCATAAATGATACAGTTTGTAAAATTGGCTTCATCTAGAGGATTTGTAAACGTTGTATTATCGGCATCAATAAGGAAGTTATTTAACAGTACACAAGGAAATTGTCTGAAACTATTATTCCAATAGTTCGCAAAAGTAGAATGCACAAAGTTATAGCTCCCGCCATAAGTACCCGCAAACGAAGATTGACCACTATTATTTATAACTACATTCTCACCATTAATAGAGGTGCCTCTTCCTAATATTCCAAAATTGCTAGAATTATAAATTTGAGAATTGGTAACAACAAGTTTTGAAGCATCATTTTGATTGCCATCACTTAAAATACCAACGGTTCCATTTTTAATAGTGGCGTGGTTAATACTATTATTTGTACTGCCATTAAATAACCAAATGGTTTGCCATTGTCCGGGAACGTGTGCAAAATTAGGTTCTAATCTATCACCTTCAAAAATTACTTCACCTTCTAAAAGGTCAGGGTCAATGCTTGGTAGCCCATTAACATTTAAAGAGCCTCCACTAGTAATCAATAGACCAGAATTAGCATGAAAATGTACTCGTGCACCTGCATCAATAGTTAAGGTTTTAGTATCGTTTACAGCTGCATAACCATATATTACATAAGGTTTCTCATTGGTGAATGTAAGTTCAGTATCAGTTAAAAAGCGCCCTTGTATTGTAGTTTCATCATCAACGCCATCGCCATCAATATCAAAAGTTAATGTCTCAATTATGGTTTCTCCAGTAGTTCCATCAATAAAGCGTTGTGGAAAAATAAAAACAGCATCTTTAACTAAAGTTACTAATTCTACTTTTTGAAGATTTTCACCAGCGTCAAACTCTATTGCATCGGTATATAAAAATTGTATTTGTGATGCTGCTAAAGCTTGAATATCTATAGTCGTTTCTATAAATATAAACATACTGTCTTTGGCAAGAATTTCGATATTTTCAAATTCTTTTCCCTGCTGTGAACCACTACCAGAAATGCCATCTACATTTAAACGATACATTGAGTTTTGTCCTTGGCTTAAACGTAAAGTTGGAATTACAATATCGGTATTACTTCTATTGTAAACCTTCAAATTATAAGTGCTAGAGCCAATATTTGTAAAAACTGTATCGAGATACACAGTGTCTTTTGAAAATTCTAGACTTCCTGTACTTGGACTAAATTCAAAATCTTTCCGACATGAACTCCAAAAAATTAATAATCCGAGGCAGAAAATAAAATATAAGTAGCGTTTCATGTAGTAAAGATAAATTTTATTTCAATTTTGAGAACAAAAATTCATGATGCTCATTAAAGGTAAAAATATAACTTTTAAATTGAAGGAAAAGTATGATTAGCATAAATTTAATCAAATAATGACGCAAGTTCTGGGGTAATTCTTGAAGGGCGTAAAGTTTTAGAATTCATTAAACACCAAATGGTTTCAGATTTTACAATAAGTTTATCTGTTTTGGCATGATACATTTCAACAACCCTTGTGCTTTTAGCACCTTCCGTTTTTCTTATGTAGGTTTTAAGTTTAATTATATCGTCTAATAATGCAGAGGATTTATATTCAATAAAATGATTTAAAACCACCCAAAAGTATTTTTCTCTAATGTCTTTGGTAGTATTTTGATCCCAATGCTCTTTAGCTATAGCATTTGCCCATTGAATATACCTCACATTATTAACGTGATTTAGTTCGTCTAGATCTTCAGTAGATACAGTTATTAGTTTTTCGAAGATTTGCATAATGCTTTTTGCTAAGGCTTATTTTTCAAAAATCTCAACTTCAAACAATTTATCCCAATGTTTACCTGTAACAAATATAGTTTTAGTGTCTGGGTTATAAGCAATGCCATTTAGGACATCTAAAGTAGGATGTTGTTTAACCTTTTCTTTTAAAGACGAAAAGTCGATAACACCTTCTATAGCACCGTTTTCTGGATTAATTATAGCAACACCATTTTTTTGATAGCGATTGGCATAAATTTTTCCGTTAATCCATTCTAGTTCATTCATGTTACTAATCTTACCATGATTTGTATAGGCTTGGATATAGTTTTCCTCAGTAAGTGTTTCAGGGTCTAGTGTCCATATTTTTTCGGTACCATCACTCTTATAAATTACCTTGCCATCGTTACATAGTCCCCAGCCTTCTTTACTTTTCCCATATTTAAAACTACTTTTTTTCTCAAAAGTATCTGGATTGTAAACAAAACCTGTACCACTTTGCCATGTAAGTTGATAAAGGCTGTTGTTTAAAATGGTAAGCCCTTCACCAAAATAAGCTTTATCCAAAGCAATATTTTTCAAAACCTTGCCAGTCTTATAATCTACTTTTCTAAGTCTAGATTTACCACGTTGCCCAGTACTTTCGTAAAGAATTCCGTTATAAAACTCCAGCCCTTGTGTATAGGAGGTCATATCATGAGGATATGTGTTTATAATTTTGAAATTGTAAATTTTTGGCGATTTACTGTTTAAAACAACTAGGTTTAAAGCTGTGTTTTCAGATTGCCCATTAAAATAAACGGTTGCTTTAATGGTTTGTTTGCCTAATTTGGAACCACATAAGTCAAAATTGTCTGTAATTTTTTTACTATTTAATATATATGCTACAGAATCTATACTATGGTTTTTAGGATTATTAATAGTGAGTATTAGCGTTTCACTATTAGAAATGGTATTCTTTTTAGCATTTGAGGTTAATGAAAAGTCGCTCTTTTTTTGTTCGGAATTACTTCCGCAAGAGCCTATAAAAATCGTTAAAATTATGAGTGTGAGAAATTTAAAAAGTCGCATAGCAGCTATAGTATTTTTGAGCAAGTTATTTATTTAAATTCAGTAAAAAAAATCATTGTGAAAATATTAAAAGGTTGTATCTTTGCAGCCGGCAAGTCCTACACAACCAGCTCCTGTTGAATCCTCCAGGGCGGGAACGCAGCAAAGGTAAATAGTCGTAGCGGTGTGATGTAGGTAGCTTGCCTTTTTTTGTGCCTTTTTCTTTTCTAAAAAACTTTTAATAGTAACTTTACCAAACAATTAAAATAACATTATGTCTAAAGTTGTATTAATTACTGGTGGTTCTTCTGGAATTGGAAAATCTATTGGAGAGTTTCTAATCAAAAAAGAATTTAAAGTGTATGGCACAAGTAGAAACCCACAAAACTATCCTAATAGTAAGTTTCCTATTATAGCTTTAGATGTTACTAAAAGTGATACAATATCTAAATGCATACAGTCTGTTATATATGCTGAAGGAAGAATTGATGTTGTCATTAATAATGCTGGAGCAGGTATTACAGGACCTGTTGAAGAAATTCCTGAAACTGAAATCAGACGCAATTTTGATACTAATTTTTTTGGACCTATTAATGTAATTAGAGCTGTTTTACCGCAAATGCGGCAGCAAAACTCAGGATTAATAATTAATGTTACGTCAATTGCTGGCTATATGGGTTTACCTTATAGAGGTATTTATAGTGCCAGTAAAGGAGCGTTAGAGCTTATTATGGAAGCTTTTAGAATGGAGATAAAAGATTTTAATATACAAATGACAAACATTGCTCCTGGTGATTTTGCTACTAACATTGCAGCAGGACGTTTTCATGCTCCTGTAAAAGTAGATTCGCCTTATAAAGAACAATATGGAAATACTCTAAAATTAATGAATGACCATGTTGACAATGGAAGTGATCCAAAAATAATGGCAAAAACCGTTTATAAAATAATTAAAACAAAACGCCCAAAAATACACTATAAAGTTGGCACATTCATACAAAAATTTTCAATTGTATTGAAACGATTTCTGCCAGATAAAGTGTATGAAAAGCTATTGCTTAATCATTATAAATTGTAACAAATGATACATTACATATTTCTACAAAAATAAGTTGAAAAGATTCTAAATCGAGTTCAGAATAAATTGTAAATTCGCAACAAATTAAAACACAACTAAAAATAAACAAAACCAATGAAGTTTTTTATTGATACTGCAAATTTAGACCAAATTAGAGAGGCTCAAGATCTTGGAGTACTTGACGGCGTTACTACAAACCCATCGTTAATGGCTAAAGAGGGCATTACAGGACACGATAATATTTTAAAGCACTATGTAAACATTTGTAATATTGTAGATGGCGATGTAAGTGCCGAAGTAATTTCTACTGATTTTGAAGGCATGGTTAGAGAAGGTGAAGCTTTAGCAGAACTACATGAACAAATTGTAGTTAAATTACCTATGATAAAAGATGGTGTTAAAGCTGCAAAATATTTTAGCGATAAAGGCATAAAAACCAATGTAACTTTAGTGTTTTCTGTAGGTCAAGCACTTCTTGCAGCCAAAGCAGGTGCAACCTATGTATCTCCTTTTATTGGACGTTTAGACGACATCTCAACAGATGGGGTTAATCTTATTGCAGAAATTAGACACATCTATGATAACTATGGTTTTGAAACACAAATTTTAGCGGCTTCCGTACGTCATACAATGCATATTGTTGATTGTGCCAAAGTTGGTGCAGATGTAATGACAGGACCTTTAAGCTCAATTGAGGGCTTATTAAAACACCCACTTACAGATAATGGACTCGCAAAATTTTTAGAAGATTATAATAAAGGAAACTAACAGTTTTATATATATAAGGAAAGGCTGCATTTATAATGTGGCCTTTTTTATTTTAAGCCTTGCAATAAGCTATTAAAATCCATATCAAACATATTAGCATTTGATGAAATAATAGTATTGTTTCTATCAACAACAATAACCTTGTTAATATATTGAATTGCTAATAGCTTTTTAGCCACTTGTGGGTTTCTAAATCGATACTCCTGAATTAAACTACAATTGTTTTGTTTTAAGAGACGTTTCCAAACAGAAGTATTATTTGCATCAACGTTTATAGAAATAAAATTGATATAGGGATGTGTTTTCTGTAATTCTGTAACCTTGGTATGGCTTCTCTTAAAATAATATTTATTTGCATTAGACCAAAAATAGAGTATTGTTGGTTTGGTAATAATATTATGAAGTGTGTTTACTTTGTTTTTATAATTAAGCACATCAATATCTGGTAACAGATTTCCAGGTTTTAATCTTTTTAATGTGTTAAACAAGCTTGTAATATACTCTGAGTTAGCGTTATTTGTGTTTTTATCAATGTATGAATTGTACATCGCTTTGGAATCTTCAAAAGATGCAGAATTAGATAAAAAATTTCGAGTTGAATATTTTAAAATAATATTTTTAATGATGTCACTATGTACTAAATCATCAACAAGTTCTAGCTTGTTTAAATTGTAATCTATATTTGATCTAATTAAAAAAGAACTTCCAGATTCAGCAAAGTATTTCTCTGAAGCCAGATTATTAAGGTTATTAAATAAAAGGACGTAATAAGGATAATATTCAATCAAATCCTCGTCATTGTAGTCAATATTCTTTCTGAAATCGTAATATCCTTGTGGTAATGAGTCTAGATTTATTGGGTTATTTGACCCAAAATGACTAAGAGGGTATCTTTCTTTATTAGTATAATGGCTATAGTCTATACCTACAGTAATTAGTTTTTTTAATAATTCTGAAGTTGGATACTTTTCGGTAAACGTATTAAATGCATTATACTTTTTAGCTTTTATAGAATCTAACTTTTTTAAGAATGCTATTGGGTTTAATTTTGAGAATTCGTAAATATTGCGTTCTTCTTTCTCTTGTGAGAGAAACATATTTATTAAATAATTATTTTTTTTAGAACCATTCCCAGAAAACACAAGAGATTCATCAAAATCAAAGGTGTTTAACCTTATCATGATACTATCTGTAGGTTCAATAATTACTACTTGGTATTCTCCACCATGATAAAAACGATGTAGTCCTGGGCTTAAGTTCTCAATTTTATAGGAAAAACGATTGTCCTCACCCAAATATAATGTGTCAATAAATGCCATATCATTATAGAGTAATACATAATCATTATTAGGATTAATTATTTCTCCACCTAAATACGCTTGGCCACAACTATTTTCGTCGGTTTTGCAACTAAAAAATGTTGTAAGTAATAATATAAATACTACTAATTGTTTCATAGTTTCTGTAACAGAATCCAAATTTGGGGATTTGTTAATTCAATTACAAAAGTATGTGTTGCATACTAAAAGAGTTGTTAAGGCGTTGTTAAATGTTATTATGAATAGTATTTAATTGCTTGAATGGATTGATTTTGCTACTTTTGCGCGAATTTTAAAAGCAAATTAATGTTATCAGTTTCTAATTTATCAGTACAATTTGGTAAACGTGTTCTTTTTGATGAAGTAAACACAACGTTTCACAATGGTAATTGCTACGGCATTATTGGCGCCAATGGTTCAGGTAAATCTACATTTTTAAAGATACTCGCTGGAAAACAAGACCCTACATCTGGTCATGTACATTT
>CAZQBE010000002.1:0-26791 GCA_964591595.1 uncultured Flavobacteriaceae bacterium | reverse complement strand
AGTAACAAAAACAATTACAAAATTAATTGGTTTAATGGTTACAGGGTACGGAAGAGAGGGTGTAATCATAATTAAAGAGAACCTGTCTTGAAGCAATATTGTAACGTAACCCAACAATAATCCCAACCCCCCACCTAAAACAGTCATTAAACTACCTTGTAAAAAAAAGATACGACGTATATCCTTTAGGGTTACACCAATATTAAACAAAGTGTTTAGATTCTTCTTTTTATCTAAAATCATCATAATTATAGAGCCAATAACATTAAAAAGCGCGATGATTAATATCAATGTAAATATTAAATATACTGCTAGGTTTTCTGTATTCAGCATTTTATATAAGGCATCGTTAAGTTGCGCTCGGGTTTTAATAATAATGTTATCCCCAAAAATAGTGTATAATCGTTGTCTCACCGTATCAATCTCTTCAAGGTTACTTAACTGAAACTCGATGGCGCTTACCTGATTATCCTTATAATTCAGTAAATATTTAACCGTTTCTAAATTAGTATATACATAAGAGTTGTCTAAATCTTCATTTATTTGAAACACGCCTGAATTTGTTGCATTTATAGAATTGAAGGCAGATTTAATAGAGGAGATTTGCCCTTTTCCGGGTTTAGGCACAGAGATTCGTATGGTTTTTGCATAATCAAAAACCCCAAACGACAAGTTATTAGAAACTCCCCAACCCGCAACAATTTGATTCGTGTTTGGTTCAAACCATTGCCCTTGTACTAGAATATAATCGATAGTAGACTTTGGGTAGCTCTCATCAACACCTTTAAGGTTAACAACAAGATTTTTATTGTTGAAATTTAAAATCACACGCTCTTCAACAACCTTTGAGTAAGAGATTATTCCATCTAAATTATCGAGTTGTTTTAATTGATCTTGTGTAAAAGTAAATGACTTTCCTTGAGAAGTTAGGGCTTTTAAATCGGGATCAACCAAAGAAGAAAATTGTAAACTAAAGTCTTTTAAACCAGCAAAGCCTGAAAGCACAACAAACAAAGAGGCGGAACCAATTATTACACCAAAAGCAGCAATTAGAGTAATAATATTTATGGCATTATTACTGCTTTTAGAGAGCAAATAACGTTTGGCTATGTAGAAAGAAACATTCACAATTTTATATTAAGAGAAATAATGATAAAACGAATGTTTAAAATAAGCATTAAAAAATAATTATGATTTTTTATTATTATCTAGTAAATCGGAATCGTCAAGAGGATTATCTAGACCCTTTAAAGAACGCTCAATCTGATCAATATATTCTAGAGAGTCATCAATAAAAAAAAACAACTCAGGCATTCGTCTTAATTGATGTTTAGTTCTTTGTGCTATTTCGTGTTTAATTAAAGAAGAATTAGATTTTATACCCTCCAACAACGCATCACTTTTGTCAACAGGAAAAACACTTAAATATACTTTAGCAATTGATAAATCTACAGTAACATTTACCTTGGTTACCGAAATAATAATACCACGCATCCTCCCTTGCTTAGCTGCATTTTGAAGCACATCTGCTAAATCTTTTTGTAATACTGAAGCTATTTTTTTTTGCCGATTACTTTCCATAATGCAAAAATAAGATATTTCACTAGTTAATACTTTAAAACATTAGGGTTTTAAGTTAAATTTGTAATATGATGAATAAAATAGAACACATCGGGATTGCCGTAAAAGACATAAATACATCTAACACTTTGTTTGAAAAGCTTTTTGGGGAATCACATTATAAAATTGAAGATGTAGAAAGCGAAGGCGTTAAAACTTCTTTTTTTAAGGCAGGGAATAGTAAAATAGAATTACTCGAGGCTACTAGTGAAGATAGCCCAATAGCTAAATTTATAAATAAAAAAGGAGAAGGCATCCATCATATTGCTTTTGCTGTCGACAATATTAACGCAGAAGTAAAACGATTGCAAAGCGAGGGCTTTGTAATAATTAACGAAAAACCCAAGAAAGGTGCTGACAATAAATTAGTTGTGTTTTTACATCCAAAATCAACAAATGGAGTGCTCATAGAGCTGTGTCAAGAGCGTGTTAATAACCAATAATTTTCTTGTGGAGTTTTAAAATAAGTGTTAATATTGCACCCTAATTTGGTCCTATAGCTCAGTTGGTTAGAGCACCTGACTCATAATCAGGGGGTCCATGGTTCGAGCCCATGTGGGACCACCTTTAAAATTAAGCCTTACAGAAATGTGAGGTTTTTTTATACCCTTTTTATAATTAAGTCTTATATAAATAAGAACATTTATGCCTACATAATTGAGGCTCAAATAAATAAAACTTTAAAATGTTTTGTAGAAAGAGCGTTAATACTTTATTTTCGTGCAATAAAGGGATAAAGAAAGAGTTTTCTTATAATGAGAGAATTCTTTAAAATAATTTAAGTAACTGTGTCAATTTCTGAAAGAAACGTGCATTTTGTCGATGTTTTTTGTGTTTCAAAGATGATTTATGCGTCAATTATTTTGATAACTGGCTTTTTTTCATACTTTTACGTTAAAATAACACCAAAAACAAAATGACATTTGCCCCAATATTATTTGTTTTTACCTCTGTTGTGTCCGCAATTCAGGGACCACCACCTCCAGCACCACCACCACCACCTGGGCTTCCTATTGATGGAGCAGTTATTTTTGTTTTAATTTTAGGGATTTTGTATGGCATTTATAAAAAACTAACCTCAATAAAAACCAAAAAGACTTATTAAAATTTTATTTTCCCTGCAATCTAGCAACATATTTACCTATTACATCAAATTCTAAATTTACTAAAGCACCTTTTTCAAAAGAATTGAAATTTGTATGGAGGTATGTGTAAGGAATAATGGCAACACTAAACGTGTTTTTCTTCGAATTAACAACGGTTAAGCTTACACCATTTACGGTAATCGAGCCCTTTTCAATAGTGATATTCCCTAACTTATCATCGTATTCAAAAGTATATAACCAGCTTCCGTTTTCCTCTTCTATATTAATACAGATGCCAATTTGATCAACATGACCTTGTACGATATGACCATCAAGGCGATCGCCAATTTTTAGTGATCTTTCTAAATTAACGGCGTCATTAGCTTTTAGACTATTAAGGTTAGTTTTGTTTAATGTTTCTTTAATTGCGGTTACCGTATATGTTTCCATTTTTAAATCGACAACCGTTAAGCAAACACCATTATGAGAAACGCTTTGATCAATTTGTAACTCAGGAGTTAGTTCGCTCTTAAGAGTGATATGTAGATTATTTAAATCTTTTTTTATATGTTTTACTACGCCCAAATCTTCAATAATTCCAGTAAACATGATATGGTTTATTTAGTTAAATTTGCAGTATCAAAATTACAAACAAAACGTATCATTTTTTAATGAAAAAAGAAGAAAAAATTAAAGTTGGCATTTCTATAGGAGATCTTAATGGAATAGGAGGGGAAATAATTCTGAAAACATTTGAAGACACAAGAATCCTTGATTTTTGCACTCCTATAATCTACGCGTCAATAAAATCACTTTCATTTTTAAAGAATCATTTCAAAAGTGGTATTAATTTAAATAGCATTCAAAAACCAGAACAGGCATTACATGGAAAAGTAAATGTGGTTAATGTCTGGAAGGATAATGTAAATATAGATTTTGGTAAAGAAGATTTAAAGATTGGCGAATATGCTATAAAATCTTTTACCGCAGCTACAAAAGATTTAAAAAGGGCAAATATTGATATATTAGTCACTGCGCCAATAAACAAACATAATATTCAGTCTGAAACATTTAATTTCCCTGGGCATACAGATTATTTAGCTAAAGAGCTAAAAGGTAACTGCCTTATGTTTATGGTAACAGAAACATTAAAGGTAGGATTGCTTACAGACCATGTACCCGTAAAAGATATTGCATCCAAGATATCAAAAGAATTAATCACATCAAAAATTGACACTATTTATAACACATTAATAAAGGACTTCGGAATTAGAAGACCTAAAATTGCAGTTTTAGGCATCAATCCACACACTGGAGATAATGGTATTATTGGAGAAGAAGACGATTTGATTTTAAGACCAACTCTAAAAGAAATTAGAGATACTGGCAAGTTGGTTTTTGGACCTTATGCAGCCGATAGTTTTTTTGGGTCTAGTAATTACAAAAGGTTTGATGCCATTGTTGCGTCATATCATGACCAAGGCCTTATTCCTTTTAAGACATTATCTTTCGGACAAGGTGTTAATTTTACAGCAGGGTTAGATAGGATTAGAACATCTCCAGATCATGGAACAGCATACGAGATTGCAGGAAAAGGAGTAGCAGACGCAAGTTCTTTTAAAGAAGCACTATTTACAGGAATTCAAATTTATAATAATAGGAATACATTTGAGAAACTGAATGCTAATCCGCTAAAAAAACAAACACAAAAGATATAAACAAAAAAATGTTTATAACGGTAATTAGCTAAATAAAATTTTATATATTTGCACGCTCGAAATAAATGTGATGATGAAGCAATTGAAAGACTATACAATTCAATTTGTAGGATTAAAGCTAGGAGAACATTGTTTTGAATATAAGACAGATAAAAAGTTCTTTGATTATTTTGAGTATGACGAGTTTAATGATGCTAAACTAGATGTAAAAGTTGTTTTAAATAAAAAAACAACCTTATTAGAATTACAGTTTGAAGTATCTGGAACAGTTAATGTTAATTGTGATTTAACTAACGAGCCATTTAATCAACAAATTAGTAGTGATTTTAATTTGGTGGTTAAGTTTGGAGAAGTGTTTAATGATGAAAATGAAGACATATTAATTTTACCATATGCCGAATATGAAGTTAATATTGCACAATATATATATGAGTTAATTGTTCTATCAGTACCTTTTAAAAAAGTACATCCAGGAGTAAAAGACGGAACATTAAATTCAGACATACTTGATAAGTTAGAAGAATTAAGTCCAAAAGGACTAGAAGATAAAGATGAAAACGGAGACATTGACCCCCGTTGGAACACATTAAAAAAATTATTAACGGATAAATAATATAGAACATGGCACATCCTAAAAGAAAAATCTCAAAAACCAGAAGAGATAAGAGAAGAACACATTATAAAGCAACTGTACCACAAATTGCAACGTGTCCAACTACAGGAGAAGCACACTTATACCATAGAGCTCACTGGCACGAAGGAAAGCTTTATTATAGAGGTCAAGTGTTAATTGACAATTCTCAATCAGAAGAAAATTTAGCATAAATATTATGCACGCATGTATAAAACGCTCACTAGTGAGTGTTTTTTTTATGATAAATTTTTATAGAAGCCAAAAACAACCTATTTTGCACCATATTTGATCAAAAAAGAGTATTTTCATCAAGTTTTTGACCGTTTTATGTCAATTTTGATGATTTTTTGTTCAAATTAAAACTAAACTATGAGTAAAATCACAGCAGCAATTACAGCTGTTGGCGCATATGTGCCAGATTATGTGTTAACCAACCAAATTTTGGAAACAATGGTAGACACAAATGATGAATGGATTACTTCTAGAACAGGAATAAAGGAGCGTAGAATCCTCAAAGAAGAAGGCAAAGGAACTTCATTTTTAGCTATTAATGCCGCACAAGATTTAATTAACAAACGCGGAATAGATCCTAAAGACATAGAACTTGTTATTGTTGCAACCGCAACACCCGATATGAAAGCGGCTTCAACAGCAGCCTTTACAGCAACTCAAATAGGTGCTGTTAATGCTTTTTCATTCGATTTAGAAGCGGCGTGTTCTAGCTTTTTGTTTGGCATGTCAACCGCAGCAAAGTATATAGAATCAGGGCGATACAAAAACGTACTCTTAATTGGAGCTGATAAAAACTCTTCGTTTATTAATTATGAAGATCGCGCAACATGTATCATTTTTGGAGATGGTGCAGGTGCCGTTTTATTTGAACCAAATCATGAAGACTTAGGGCTGCAAGATGAATATCTTAAAAGCGATGGCTCAGGAAGAGAATTTTTACAAGCAACTTATGGAGGGTCATTATATCCAATGACTAAAGAAGCTCTTGAAAAAGGACAACAATACGTTTTTCAAGACGGAAGAACAGTTTTTAAAAATGCGGTATCTAATATGGCAGATGTTGTTCTAAAAATTTTAGAACGTAATAATCTTACAAAAGAGAATGTATCATGGTTAACAGCTCACCAAGCAAATAAACGTATTGTTGATGCAACAGCCAATAGAGTAAACCTTAAAAAAGAGAAAGTAATGATGAATATTGAGAAGTATGGTAATACAACTTCAGCTACACTTCCATTACTTTTACACGATTACGAATCCCAACTTAAAAAAGGAGACAATATTATATTTGCTACCTTTGGAGGAGGGTTTACTTGGGGCTCCATTTACTTAAAATGGGCCTATAATTCCTAACAAAACTAATTAAACTAAAATAGCTAAATTATGGATTTAAAAGAGATTCAAAACTTAATCAAGTTTGTTGCCAAATCAGGCGCAACAGAGGTTAAGCTTGAAATGGACGATGTGAAAATCACCATTAAAACAGGGTCAGATTCTGAAACCACAATAATACAGCAAGTTCCAGCGGCAAATCAAATGCCACAGGCTCCAGAACCAGTATTACAATCAACGGTAATTCCGGAAGCATCAACGGTAACACCTTCAGCTCAAGCGGATGATGATTCTAAATATATAACAATTAAATCACCAATAATAGGAACGTTTTATAGAAAACCAGCTCCAGATAAACCTTTATTTGTAGAAGTAGGGCAAACTATTTCTGAAGGCGATGTACTCTGCGTTATTGAAGCAATGAAGCTTTTCAATGAAATTGAATCTGAAGTTTCAGGTAAAATTGTAAAAGTTTTAATAGATGATGCTTCTCCTGTGGAATTTGATCAACCTTTATTTTTGGTAGACCCATCATAACAATTAAAAATTCCAATATACAAATCTCAGAATCCATTATTTGGAGTTTGGAACTTGGAATTTGAAATTTTTAAAACAAAAGTTATGTTTAAAAAAATATTAATAGCCAATAGAGGAGAAATAGCACTACGCATTATTAGAACCTGTAAAGAAATGGGAGTTAAATCGGTAGCGGTCTATTCGACAGCTGACGAGGAAAGTCTTCATGTTAAGTTTGCAGACGAAGCCGTTTGTATAGGACCAGCACCAAGCAGTGAATCGTATCTAAAGATGTCTAACATTATTGCTGCAGCAGAAATAACAAATGCCGATGCCATACACCCTGGATATGGGTTCTTATCAGAAAACGCAAAATTTTCTAAAATTTGTGGCGAACATGATATCAAATTCATTGGAGCCTCTCCAGAAATGATTGATAGAATGGGAGATAAGGCAAACGCTAAAGCTACAATGAGAGCTGCAGGAGTACCTTGCGTTCCAGGGAGCGAAGGTGTTATTGAAACATTTAAGGAATGTGAGATTACCGCTAATGAAACTGGCTACCCCGTGATGCTTAAAGCATCTGCAGGAGGAGGAGGTAAAGGTATGCGCGCCGTATGGAAACCAGAAAATTTAAAAGATGCTTGGGATTCAGCGAGACAAGAATCAAAAGCTGCTTTCGGAAATGATGATATGTACATGGAAAAGCTTATTGAAGAGCCTAGGCATATCGAAATTCAAATTGTCGGAGACTCTACTGGAAGGGCATGCCATTTATCAGAAAGAGATTGCTCAGTACAACGACGTCACCAAAAATTAACAGAAGAAGTTCCTTCACCATTTATGACTAATGCGTTGCGTAAAAAAATGGGAGAAGCAGCAGTTAAGGCTGCAGAGTATATTAAATATGAAGGCGCAGGAACTGTTGAGTTTTTAGTAGATAAACATAGAAATTTCTACTTTATGGAAATGAACACACGTATTCAAGTGGAGCATCCGATTACAGAACAGGTTATAGATTTTGATTTGATTCGTGAACAAATATTAGTTGCAGCAGGCGTGCCAATTTCAGGCAAAAACTATACACCTAAACTGCATGCCATAGAATGCAGAATTAATGCTGAAGACCCATATAACGATTTTAGACCTTCACCAGGAAAAATAACAACGTTACATTCTCCCGGAGGTCATGGAGTCCGTTTAGATACTCATGTTTATGCAGGATATACAATCCCACCTAATTATGATTCTATGATAGCAAAATTAATTACTACTGCCCAAACGCGCGAAGAGGCTATAAATAAAATGAAACGTG
Source organism: uncultured Flavobacteriaceae bacterium (assembly GCA_964591595.1). Taxonomy (GTDB): domain Bacteria; phylum Bacteroidota; class Bacteroidia; order Flavobacteriales; family Flavobacteriaceae; genus JAADHG01. Next base: position 18,559 of record CAZQBE010000002.1, on the reverse strand, counting down.
CCTTAGACGAGTTTGTTATAGAAGGAATTAAAACAACAATACCATTTCACAGGCAGTTAATGAATGATCCAGATTATATTTCTGGAAATTACACTACCAAGTTTATGGAAGACTTTGTTATGGATAAAAAATATGTTGATTAAAAATAAAAACTCCGAAATTCTTTTCGGAGTTTTTTATGAAGTTCTTTTTAATAAGTACATTTATACCATGATACTAAGAAGAGTTTTAAAAATAAATCAAATGCCTTGGATATTAACTCCAGGGTTATAACTTTCCTCATTTACCCTTTTTTTTAATTTTCTTTTTAACTTTTAAATTATTTCAATGAACAATATTATTGTATTAGGCGCGGGCATGGTAGGAAGCGCGATTGCTATAGATATGGTTAGTAGTCATAAAGTCACTTTAACAGATATTAACCAAAAAACCCTTGATAATGTAAAACAAAAGTGTAATACTTTAGATATTTTGCAATTAAATGTTACTAACAAGGAAAAGCTTCAAACAACAATTAAAAACTTCGATCTAGTAATTTGTGCAGTTCCTGGATTTTTAGGATTTCAAACATTAAAAACAATTATTGAAGCTAAGAAGAATGTTGTAGATATTTCATTTTTTCCAGAAAATGCTCTGGAATTACATGACCTAGCTAAAGAAAAAGGAATTACGGCTATAGTAGATTGTGGTGTAGCACCAGGAATGGATAATATTATATTAGGCTACTATAACGAAAAAATGAAGCTAACAGATTTTGAATGTTTGGTTGGAGGACTTCCTAAGGCAAAAAAATGGCCATTCTGTTATAAAGCGCCTTTTTCTCCAGTTGATGTGATTGAAGAATATACAAGACCAGCGCGTTATATTGAACATGGAGAAGTGATTACAAGGGAAGCCTTGACAGATTGTGAATATTTAGATTTTGATACTCTAGGAACTTTAGAGTCTTTTAATTCGGACGGTTTACGTTCAATAATTTACACGATGTCTCATATTCCAAATATGAAGGAAAAAACGCTACGTTATCCAGGTCATGTTGAATATATAAAAGTGTTGAAAGAAAGCGGTTTTTTCAGCAAAGAAACAATTGATTTAAATGGGATTAAAGTTTCACCGTTAGATTTCACTAGCAAAGTATTATTTAATGAATGGAAATTAGGAAAAACGGAAGAAGAATTAACAGTTATGCGCATAACGATTAAAGGCGAAAATGCAAACGGAAAGATTGAAGAAATAGTTTATAATTTATATGACGAATATTGCCAAGAAACCAAAACAGCATCCATGTCTCGTACAACGGGTTATACAGCAACAGCTGCTGCAAATTTATTCCTAGAAGGAGTATTTAATGAAAAAGGAGTGTTTCCCCCAGAATTAGTTGGTAAATATGAAGCCTGCTTTAATTATTTTATCAAGTATTTAGAAGAAAGAAACATATTTTATAAAAGAACATCAAGAATAATAGAATCTTAAATAATGACCCAAAAGGAAAGACTATATCTACAATGCAAAACATTTATAGGCAATAGGTTAAAAACCCTTCATAATGCTATTAACGAAATTCAAAAGGCATTGCTTTTTGAAACAAAAAGTACGGCTGGAGATAAACACGAAATAGGAAGGGCAATGTTACAGTTAGAGCGAGAAAAGCTAGGACAACAATTGGCCGAAACGCAAAGAACTAAAGACCTCTTAGTCAGAATAGACCTCAAAAAAGTTTCTGATATTATTTGCTTGGGTTCATTAGTTTATACAGAACAGTTAAATTATTTTATTAGCATTAGCGCAGGTGAGCTAATAGATAACAATAACAAGTTTTATGCTATTTCACCAAGCACACCCATTGCTAAATTATTACTATCGAAATGTAAAGGAGATGTCATTGAATTTAGAGGAGAGAAAAGTATAATAACAAACATTATTTAATTTACAGAACTCTATTCATATAAATAAGCACAAAAAGCCAGTTATATAATAACCGGCTTTTTTAAGTGTTATATTATTAATTTATTCCTTAATAAATTTTTGAGTGGATATTAATCCATCAACCATAATCCGCAAAAAGTAGTTTCCAGTACTTAGCATTGAAACATCTATTGTTTTTGACGAAAGTTTACTGTTTAAAACACGTTTCCCTGACAAATCGAAAACAGTGTAGATGGCATTTTCTAAATTGTAAGTTGTATTTATATTAAGCAATCCATTAGTAGGATTGGGATATAATATTAAATCTTCTGTTAATGTTGATTGTAAGCTCAATGTAGAACCCTCAACGATAGTTATAGATTGATTAATACTAGGGTTATTTACAATATCTACAGCGCCAGAGGGCCAATATATGGTAATAGAATTAATGGTTTTATCTGAACCTAAACCGAAATGAGTGGTAAGACTACCCATAAATCGAAAACCCTCACCACTTCTAACATCTCTTATTTGAGGAGTGGTAAAGCTTGGGCTTGACACCTCTATCCTTGCGCCAATACCATTTTTATTACTTTGTACACCTACAGTATTAATTTTAATCCAGTTATTTGCGTTTCCATCATTGTAATAGAGTTTGGAGCTATAGACATCTAAAAAGCCATCATTATTTAAATCTCCTACGCATCCATGTGGAGGCATTCCTGCAGTATATGCCGTAAAAGACATATTTAGAGTTCCGTCATTTAATAAAATATTGCCATTTGAAAATATATCAATATATCCATCATTATTAAAATCTCCTGTAACATTATCAATACCAGTATAAGTAAATGCAGATATTCCCGTTGATGCTGTAATATCTGTGAACGTTCCATTATTATTGTTACGCATCATTTTATGGGAAGTTCCATTATAACCACCAACAAAACAATCCATATCGCCATCGTTATCAAAATCTCCCCAAGCAGCAGACCAAGTTTGTATAGGATCTGCTAACCCCGAAGCTATACCAACTTCGGTAAATGAACTATTTCCATTATTTCGAAATAATTGATTAGTTCTTCGTGCGTCACTACCACCACATTTTGCCATAAACATATCAATATCTCTGTCGTTATCATAATCTATCCAAATAGAACCATAATTCCCACCAGAAGGATAAATCCCCAACCCTTCAGGCACACCGTTAGGATCTGTTCCTTGATAAAATGTTAAATTATTATTACTATCATTAATATAATATACATTTGGCGCAACATCATGGCAGACAAAAACATCAAGGTGACCATCATTATTTATATCTACAAAATTTGTTCGTTGTGTAAAAATTCCACTTGTTGCCGTATCAACGGTATAGCTTGTTCCATTATTTTCAGCTCTTATTATGTTTGTACCTGAACCACTTCCAAAAACTAAATCATTATACCCATCATTATTGATGTCACCAGCGGCCAAACTCCAAGAAGCAGCATAAGGCGCAGAAACAATGTAATCATTACTTACAAAACCACCCATTGCTTGTTGGTGTTGGATATTTACATCAAATACATTATATGGAGTATCGGGCGCAGGAGGAGTTACAGTTCGGGTAACTATGGATACAATATCATCTAAAAAATCATTATCCATATCAACTACAGCACGAAAAGTACCACCCGTATTAAGTGTTTGGCTAGAAAACCCAACAGGTGCTAAAACGGTTTCAGTTAACTCAAAGCTAAACCCTAAATCACCGCCAAAGGCTAACCAATAATTATCCCATGCAATATAATATGTTTGTCCTGCAACAGCAGTAAAAGACGCAGTGGATAAGCGACTATTAAAATTAGCTCCAGTGCCAACGTCATCACTATTTGCAATACAACTTAATGACCCGCATGTTCCATCATAAACATGCAATCTGGTGTCACTACCATCATTGCCTGCAATATCTGAAGAAATAGTTACTAAATAGTCACTTGAAGGGGTGTACATAAACCACTCTCCGTTGGTAGCTACACCATTTGAGGTACAAATGGTGGTAGGAGCTGTTCCATCAAATGATGTTATTGAAAAGGTTCCTGCGGCGTCTATATGTAGTGGCGCGTTTGTAGCTTCAACACAAGAATTTGAACTTGTTTGAGCATAGAGCACTACTGAAGCTAAGTAAAATGTTAAAAAAAGTAATTTATTTTTCATAATGATTTGGTTAATAAGGTAAAATTATTTATTGACACGTTTTTTCTAATGAATTAATCCATTCTTTAATTAATTCCACACCTTCTTTATGTTGAAGTGTCCGTCCTATTATAGGCATTTTAACTTCATCTAAAGTAGAGCTAATTCTAAAAAGCATAGCTGATTTTGATGGTTCACCAGGAGCCACAATACGAGTTATCGATTCATCAACATCAAAGCTAGGATTAACACATACACCCATATTACTTATGTCTTCAGTTTCGTTAAAAGCAAATCGTAATGGCGCATATTCACAGTATCCTTTATCTGAATGACAATGCGCACAATTAATATCTAAATAAGACCTAACTCTCATACCTAGTGGTTGTGAGACATCTGCCCAATTAATAACAGCATCTATATTTGATGGGTAATCACTATCTAAATAGCCAAACTCAGCCCATTTATCAAGTTGATTCTTTACACCATCATTAAAAGAAATACTGTGATTCAAATTTTGAGGTTTTGGCCCTATTGGCAGTATTTCATCGTACTTATTATGACAAGTAAAGCACTCATCATAAGTTGGTATTTTATAGTTTACGGTTCTAGTTTCATTATTCTCGAGCCAAGTAACACCAATAAAACTTCCTTCAGTAGTAAAAGAAGCCTCGGTTTGATCTTCATTCCACTTGTAATTTGCCATTATCCATTCGCCTTCTTTTTTAATCAATAATCGTGTTTCAATCATTTTAGTGTTATTATTTGGCAACACATTTTCAAAGTAGTGTGTGGTAATTAAAACCGTTCCTTCAGGAAAATTGAAAACACTATAGTCATTAACATAATTAGCTTTAGAGTTTTTTGGCATCCAAACAAATGTTTTTGCTTTGGCATAATCAATAAACAAACCACTAATAATCTTGTAAGGCAAAACACCATACACAGGTTTTAAGCCTGTCATATCTCCATCAAAAAAGTTGTATTCAGATAATGTTTCGTAAGGCACACTGTTAAGGTTAAGATTAACAGGTGATATTTGCGCAGGCTTTATAGCAATATAGTTATCATCTTGCTTACAAGAAGATAAAGTAAAAATAAACAGCAAAAGCCCCAATAAACAGGTGTAATTTTTTGTCATTTATAGAAAATTTGGATAGCTAATGTAATTAAAAGCTAAAAGCTCTAGTAATTAATTAGTTATAATGCCAAATTTTCCACATAAAATGTTTAAAAGTAAATTTCTTCTTTAAAAAACGCTTAATTTATAATAAAGCGTTTGTATATAAATATTCAGCAATCTGTATAGCATTGGTAGCAGCGCCCTTTCTGAGATTATCGCTAACAATCCACATATTTAGTGTGTTTAGCTGTGAGTTATCGCGTCTAATCCTGCCTACAAAAACATCGTCTTTGCCATGTGCGTAAATGGGCATTGGATACAGATTAATATCAGGATTGTCTTGAAGCGTAATCCCTGGAGTTTTGTTTAAAAGGGCTCTAATTTCTGTAATTTCAAAATCAGTTTCAAATTCAACATTTACAGATTCACTATGACCTCCAGAAGTTGGTATTCTAACAGCAGTAGCAGTTACTGCAATGGTTTTATCGTCAAGGATTTTTTGAGTTTCACGAACCAGTTTCATCTCTTCTTTTGTATATCCATTGTCCTCAAAAACATCGCAGTGTGGTAAAGCATTTTTATGTATAGGATACGGATATGCCATTTCTCCTTTTATTCCAGCAAGTTCATTTTCAAGTTGTTTAACAGCTTTTACTCCAGTTCCTGATATTGACTGGTATGTTGAAACGACAAGACGTTTAATTTTATAAGCTCTATGTAGCGGCGCCAATGCCATAACCATTTGAATGGTTGAACAGTTAGGGTTTGCTATAATTTTATCATTTTTAGTGAGTTGCAAAGCGTTGATTTCAGGCACCACTAATTTTTTATCTAAATCCATTCGCCACGCCGAAGAATTATCAATGACTGTAGTTCCTACTTCAGCAAATTTTGGCGCCCATTCTAAAGAAGTATTACCTCCAGCAGAAAACAACGCAACATCTGGCTTCATAGATAACGCATCATTTAAACTCACAATTTTATAGGGTTTCCCCTTATAATCAATGGTTTTTCCTATATTTCTCTCTGAAGCCACAGGAATTAATTTTGTTATAGGAAAATTACGTTCTTCAAGAACATTTAACATCACATTGCCTACCATTCCGGTAGCACCAACAACGGCTACTATCATTTTGATAAAAATTTAAAAGGCAAAATTAACTATTAATTCATTTTAAAGGCATAATAATAATGTAAAAAACCCCACACTTTTTAGAAAATATGGGATTTTATCAGTTTAACCTTAAGGAATATTTATTTCTTCAATAAATCTCTAATTTCGGTAAGTAAATCTTCTTGTGTTGGTCCTGCGGGAGGTGCTTCAGGAGCTGGTTCTTCTTTCTTTTTCATTTTGTTAACACCTTTAATAACCATAAACATTACAAAAGCAACAATAATGAAGTCGATAAGATTAGTGAGGAAATCGCCCCACAAAATAGCAATTTCTCCTGCAGTTTTTCCGGCTTCATCTAAAAGACCTTCTTTAATAATCCATTTTTGATCTTTGAAATCTGATTTAAAAATCAAACCAATTATAGGAGAGACAATTCCTCCTGTAAATGATGATACCACTTTATTGAAAGCAGCACCCATAACAAATGCTACGACAATGTCAACTAAGTTGCCTTTCATGGCAAACTCTTTAAATTCTTTTAGCATAATCTAAGATATTAGTTAATAGGTCTCTAAAATAACTAAAAAACTTAAATGTTAAAAAAAACTTAAAGAATTATTTTATGATGTTACGTTTAACTCGCTTAGAAATTGAGGTAATTATTTCGTAGGAGATGGTATTTGTTGTCGATGCAAAGTCTTCTGCGGTGGTAGTTTTGTCAAAAATAATCACTTCATCACCTTCTTTACAATCTATGTTTGTAATATCTACCATAATCATATCCATACACACATTACCAATAATAATCGCTTTTTGGTTATTGATGATTACAAACCCATTACCATTACCATATTGTCTGCTAATACCGTCCGCATGACCAATAGGAATAGTAGCCGTTTTCTTAAAAGCATCACTTGTATAGGCGCGGTTATAACCAACGGTTTCTCCCTTTTCAATACGGTGAATTTGTGATAGTATGGATTTTAAAGTTGCAATAGGGTTTAAAAACTTATTTTGCTGTATTGAATTTCCGAAACCATACAAACCAATACCGCTTCTTACCATATCAAAATGCGCTTGAGGATAATTTAATAATCCAGAAGTATTACATATATGAAGCATTGGAGAATACCCAATTTTATTTATAAAATCTTGAGCAACTGCTTTAAACCTTTCTATTTGATTTAATGTAAACCCTTCTTCATTAGGATCTTCACTTGCTGCTAGATGAGAGAAAACAGAAGTTACTTTTAAAGCTTCTGACTCATGTAATTTTGAAACGATATAATCTACATCACTTTCCCAAAACCCAAGTCGATTTAAACCTGTGTTAAATTTTATATGAACGGGATAATTAGTCTGATTTTCTGTTGTGGCGATTGCTATAAATTCATTTAAAACTTTAGCATTATATAAACTAGGTTCAAGACAATGTTTAATTAAGGATTTAAAATTTACAGGTTGAGGATGTAATACTAAAACAGGTTTAGTAATTCCAGCTTCACGTAATGCAACACCTTCATTAGTATAAGCAACGGCAAGATAATCTACATTAAGATGCTGTAAATGTTTTGCGACAACACAAGCATCACTGCCATACGCAAAGGCTTTTACAACTGCCATAAATTTAACGTTACTACTAAGTTTCGATTTTAGATAATCAAAATTATGGGTAAGCGCTTTAAGATCTAATTCAAGTAAGGTTTCAAGAGCTTTAGGCATTTGCTTTTTTTACTTTTGAAGGAATTTCTTCGGCATCCATAACTTTCATGTTTCTTACTTTGTCTCTAAGCATTGCTTTATAATACGCCGCTCTACTTAAAGGCTCATATTCGTCTACTTCACCAAGAAGCACAAGCTCATCGCTTTTTGCTTTTCTATAACTGTATTGTGCTAAATTTCCAGTTCTTGTACAAACGGCGTGTACTTTGGTAACATACTCGGCCGTTGCCATTAGATTTGGCATTGGACCAAAAGGATTGCCTTTAAAATCCATATCTAAACCAGCCACTATTACGCGTACACCTTTATTGGCAAGATCATTACAAACGCGAACAATTTCATCATCAAAAAACTGTGCTTCGTCAATGCCTACAACATCACAGCCATCTGCAAGAATTGGGATATTTGCTGCAGCCGGAACAGGTGTAGAACGGATTTCATTGGCATCATGAGACACAACCATTTCGTCATCATAACGTACATCTACGGCAGGCTTAAAAATCTCGACTTTTTGCCTTGCAAATTTTGCACGCTTGAGTCTGCGAATCAGTTCTTCGGTTTTTCCAGAGAACATGGATCCACAAATAACTTCAATCCATCCAAATTGTTCTTTATGATTTACTGTATTTTCAAGAAACATTTCGTAATTTTAACACTAAAACAAAGCTATTATTCGTTTGTATAAAGGTGCTGTAAATTTATCAAAAATCATAACCCCAAAATTGCAAATAATTTATTAGTTATGAAACCAAAACGGTTATAATAGTTATTAACCAAATTAGGGCATAATTATTGTGATTATGACAAAAAGAAAAACACTAAAATAAGATTATGAAAAAGAAGCTAGAATCAGAACTCATAAGTATTGCACATAGAATTCTGAAGTTAAAAAGTAAAGAAGATGTGTTTAAAATGCATGCGCAAGTTGAGGCATTGTATGAAAAACTCACAGTTTTAAAATTTGCACACGAAAATTTTGAAGATGATATGCCAGTTGTTGGAAGTGATTCCTCTTTTTTCGGAATGCTGGATGAAGCCTTTAATAATAAGGTAAGTGATACTATTGAAGTTGAAAACAAAACGTACATTAATCTTGATGAAGCTGAAGATGATGGTATCATGGAGCCAACTACCGAAAAGATTAAGGATTTAGTTGCACAAATGCATGACGAATCCCAAGATGTAGATGAGCTTTTAGAAAAAGTGTTGCCACAGCAAAAATATAATGAGAATGATTTTGAACATCTAACAGCAGGCTTTAAGGATATTCCTGTTTTTGAACCGGTTACAAAAACAAAGAATCACACCATAGAGGATGCTAAAAAATCATTAAACGATACTCTAAAAGGGCAAGGTTTAACGATTGGGTTGAACGACAAATTAGCATTTATTAAACATTTATTTGATAATAACAGTAAAGATTTTGAGCGTGTATTATCTCAAATTAATACTTCAGAAACTATTGATGAAGCTAAGATATTAATTCAGGATATTATTAAACCAGACTACAACCATTGGGAGGGTAAAGAAGAATTTGAAGAACGCTTTATAGAAATTATTGAAAGCAAGTTTAATTAAGTAGATTCCCATTTTTATGGGAAATATTATGAGCAAACTCTACATTGTACCAACACCTATTGGTAATTTAAAAGATATTACATTAAGGGCTATTGAGGTTTTAAAAGAAGTCGATTTAATTTTAGCCGAAGACACAAGAACTTCTGGGAAATTACTCAAGCATTTTGAGATTAACACGCCGTCTCAATCGCATCACATGCATAATGAGCACAAAACAGTTGAAAATTTAGTGCAGAAAATACAAACAGGAACAACTATTGCACTTATAAGTGATGCGGGAACACCAGCTATTTCTGACCCTGGATTTTTATTCACAAGAGCTTGTGTAGAAAATAATATTGAAGTTGAATGCTTACCAGGAGCAACGGCTTTTGTGCCAGCATTAGTAAACTCGGGTTTACCAAACGATAAATTTGTATTTGAAGGGTTTTTGCCAGTAAAAAAAGGAAGACAAACACGATTAAAGCTGTTAGCCGAAGAAACCCGAACTATAATTTTTTACGAATCGCCTCATAAACTCATTAAAACACTCACCCATTTTTGTGAATACTTTGGTGAAGATAGGCAGGTTTCAGTATCCAGAGAGCTTACCAAACTCTATGAAGAAACTATTCGCGGCACAATGAAAGAGGTGTTATTTCATTATACAAATAAACCACCAAAAGGGGAGATTGTAATTGTTGTAGCTAGTAACAAATGATGGAAAACCTCCTTCATAATATAAGACAATGTAATATCTGTTCAGAATACTTACAGTTTGAGCCACGACCTGTAGTATCGGCACATCCAGAATCTAAAATTGTGATTATTGGTCAAGCACCTGGGACAAAAGTACATAATTCCGGAATCCCTTGGGATGATGCTAGTGGCAAACAATTACGTAAGTGGTTAAAGGTATCTGACAACGATTTTTATGATGAGACTAAATTTGCTATTGTACCCATGGGCTTTTGTTATCCAGGGAAAGGAACAACAGGCGATTTACCACCACGTCCCGAATGTGCTCCACAATGGCACAATTTACTTTTTAACAACATGCCTAATCTAGAATTGGTGATTTTAATAGGCATGTACGCCCAAAAATATTATTTACAAAAAACGGCAAAGAAAACCTTAACCGAAACGGTTGCCAATTACAAAAACTACTTACCTAAGTATTCTGTATTGCCACACCCTTCGCCAAGAAATCGGTTTTGGCTTACTAAAAACCCTTGGTTTGAGGCTGAGGTTGTACCAGAGTTGCAAGAAAAAATAAAGGACATATTAATGTAGTTTTTAAATTCAACAGAATAGCAAGATTATTATCTCATTCATCTAATAGATAAGCACTCTAAAGGCTAGTGTCTAAAAATCTGGATTCCTACATTCGCAGGAATGACAATCTAAACATGCTTTCCTTTCTCCCAACCGTGTTTTCTAAGGTATTGCTCACCACTTTCTACAGCGCCATTTTCTATACTTGTTCCCATAGAATCGTTCCAACGGTTTAGGTAACCAAATAAGGAAATAACTCCAAGCATTTCTACAATTTCACCTTCGTTCCAATGTTTGTATAAGCGTTTTTTAATATCTTCATCCACAGCATTTGGTACTAAACTCGCCGCTAGACTAAAATCTAAAGCAGCACGCTCGGCATCGCTAAATGAAGGATGCGTTCTATATTCCCAAATATTATCTAATTGTTCCTGTTCTGCGCCATAGCGTTCTGCAGCTCTAATTGCGTGTGCTTGACAATAACGGCAACCAGAAGAATTGCTACTCACCCAAGCAATCATACGTTTTAAGGCTGAAGTAACTCTACCTTCGTTTGCCATAACGGCTTTATTTAAGTTGATGAAAGCTTTAGAAATTGCAGGACGACGTTGCATGGTGAGTACAGAATTTGGACAAAATCCAAGCGTTTCATTAAAGAATTCTGCGAGTTCTTTGGTTTCTGAATCATGATCGGCAGATAATGGTATGACTAATGGCATAGTATATTTTTTAGTAGTATTTTTGATACAACAAGAAATATCCATAGCAAAAACTGATGTTAAAAGATATTATTATTTTGATATTGCTTGTGCCCTATTTCAAAAAATTATTATACACACAAGAAACAAAAAAAACTTTATATATGATAAACAAAGTTACAACACATTGGAAGGGCGGAATGCAGTTTGAATCTGATAATCCGAGTGGTAAAACCGTAATTATGGATACTGATGTTGCCGGAAGTGATGAGCGTTTTGGTCTTTCACCAAAAGCAATGATGCTATCGTCTTTAGCAGGTTGTTCGGGTTTAGATATTGTATCTGTCTTAGAAAAAATGAAAGTGAAGGATTATGATTTTAACATGGTAATCGAAGGCGAACTTACTGATGAGCACCCAAAATATTATCATACCGTTACGGTTGATTACCATTTTTATGGAGATAATTTAAACGAAAATAAAATTAAAAAAGCCGTTGATCTTTCTGTTGAAAAATATTGTGGCGTTATGGAAATGTTTCGTCATTTTGCTACAATAAAAACTAACATTTTTATTCATAATGAGTAAAATAAATTTCCCCTTTTGGGGAAACTAAAAGGGGCATATGCGTTGGACGCTAAAACCAAAACCAGAAGCTAAAAAAGTAGTAGACTTGCAAAAAGCATTGCAAGTAGATGCTGTTACTGTTACACTATTACTACAACGTGGCATTGAAACTTACGAAGAGGCAAAGACCTTTTTTCGTCCAAGTTTTAAGGATTTGCACGATCCATTCTTAATGAAAGATATGGATAAAGCTGTTGACAGAATCGAAAACGCTATTAGGAATAATGAAAATATTTTGGTCTATGGCGATTATGATGTAGATGGCACAACTTCTGTAGCACTACTATCATCCTATTTAAAAACAAAAATAGGAAGTGTTGCCACCTATATTCCTGATCGTTATGATGAAGGTTACGGTATTTCATATAAAGGTATTGACTTTGCAGGTGATAATGATTTTTCGTTAATTATCGCACTAGATTGTGGCATTAAAGCCATTGATAAAGTGGCTTATTCAAAAGAAAAAGGTATCGATTTTATTATTTGCGACCATCACAGACCAGGAAACGCTATTCCCGAAGCTATTGCAGTTTTAGATCCTAAACGAAACGATTGTGAATATCCTTATAAAGAACTCTGTGGTTGTGGTGTTGGGTTTAAGCTGGTGCAAGCATTGGCTTCAAAAGACGGAAAAACCATTGAAGATTTGGTGGAATATTTGGATTTGGTAGCGACAGCGATTGGAGCAGATATTGTGCCTATAACTGGTGAAAATAGAGTTTTGGCTTATTTCGGCTTACAAGTAATTAACGAAAATCCACGCATAGGTTTTAAGACTATTATTCAACAATTAAAAAAAGACAAACTCACCATTACAGATGTGGTTTTTATCATTGCACCTCGTATTAATGCTGCAGGACGTATGAAACATGGTAACCATGCAGTAACACTTTTAACCGAAACTAACTTTAATTTAGCAGCAGAATATGCTTTAGAAATAGAGCAATTCAACACAGATAGACGAGAAGCCGATAAAAGAATTACTGAGGAAGCACTACTACAAATTGAAAAACAAAAAGAGCAAGAACGATTTACAACAGTTGTTTACGATGAATCTTGGCACAAAGGGGTTATAGGTATTGTAGCATCCAGATTAACAGAAACCTATTATAGACCAACGTTGGTATTTACTAAAAGTGGTAACAAATTAGCAGCTTCAGCGCGTTCGGTAAAGGGGTTTGATGTGTATAATGCTTTGGAAGCCTGTGCTGAATATATTGAACAGTTTGGAGGACATAAATATGCAGCAGGATTAACACTTAATGAAGAAAATTATGAGGCATTTAAACAAGCGTTTGAAGATGAGGTCTCTAAAACCATTGATAAATCTTTGTTAATACCAGAAATTAAAATCGATGCTCAAATAGATTTGAAAAATATTACCCCAAAGTTTTATAGAATTATAAGCCAGTTTGCACCTTTTGGTCCAGGAAATATGACGCCAATTTTTATGACAGACAATTTAAAAGACACAGGTTATGGTAAGTGTGTTGGCGAAGATGCTAATCATCTACGAATCACTGCTACTCAAAACGGAAGTAATAAATTGGTTGGAATAGGATTTGGGTTAGGCAATAAATTAGATTTGATTACCAACAGGAAACCTTTTAAAGCAGTCTATTCTATTGATGAAAATCATTGGAATGGTAATGTGAATTTACAGTTAAAACTACGAGATATTAAGCCATAAGGAGAAATGAAGATAACAAAAAAAGACCCTTATGCAGCCTTACGATTCAAAGAATTTAACACTTTTTTATTGGTCCGTTTTGCATTGGTATTTGGGTGGTCTATGCAGTTTATTGTTATTGAATGGCAAGTTTACACGTTAACTAAAGACCCATTATCGCTTGGCATTATTGGTTTAATGGAAGTTATTCCAGCGGTTTCTATGGCTTTATTTGCTGGACATATTGTTGACCAGAGCGAAAAGCGGAATTTATTAGCATTATGCATCTCAGCATTTTCGTTGATTAGTTTAGGATTGTTTTTTCTTACGTGGCCTAGGATTGTTTCAGATTGGTCAACAAACACAGTATTATATTCTATATATGCGTTAGTATTTTTTGGTGGTTTTCTACGTTCCTTTTTTGGACCAACCATATTTTCATTATTAGCTTTAATTGTTCCGAAGAAAATTTATCCAAATGCAGCAACTTGGAGCAGTTCTACGTGGCAAATGGCTTCTGTCTTAGGACCTGCTTTTGCTGGATTTTCTATTAACTGGATTGGTGTACATTGGTCGCTAAGTATAGTTTTTGGACTAGTTTTATTATCGTTAATCATATTATTTCAGATTTCAAAAAAGCCAATTTTAAATCCCAAAATTGGTGAACCAGTAATACAAAGCCTAAAAGAAGGGGTTAAGTTTGTATTTAAAACTAAAGCTATTTTAGGAGCGATTACTCTAGATATGATTGCGGTACTTTTTGGCGGAGCAGTTGCATTGTTACCTATTTTTGCTCAAGATATTTTAAAGGTAGGCTCTCAAGGGTTTGGTGTGCTAAGAGCAGCTCCAGCTATTGGTGCGTTTTTAACGATGTTGATTACAGCATATATTCCTATAAGTAAAAGTGCAGGGCTAAAATTACTTGTTGCCGTTTTTGGTTTTGGAATTTGTATTATTGTCTTTGGGCTATCATCAATATTCTGGATTTCTGTGGTGGCATTATTCTTTAGTGGTGTTACTGATGGTGTTTCAATGGTTATACGTCAAACTATTTTACAATTAAAAACACCAGACGAAATGCGAGGTCGTGTAGCTTCAGTGAATTCTATGTTTGTTGGATCCTCTAACGAACTTGGTGCTTTTGAAAGTGGTTTAACCGCAAAACTTATGGGAACAGTTACTGCTGTTGTTTTTGGAGGCACTATGACTTTAATTACGGTTATTACTACAGGAATTGTGTCCCCTTCGTTTAGAAAATTAGATTTACAAAAAGATATTGAAGCGCATGAAAAGGAAGACTAGTGCTTTAGAAAATCGAGAATTAATGTATTAATTTCTTCAGGTTTTTCTTCTTGAATAAAATGTTTGGCTTCAATGAGATGAATATTTTCTTCTGATAAATTCAAATCAGTCATAACATCATTTTTCATATTATTAAACACTAAAAATTCATCCTGTTTTCCCCAAATAAGAAGTTTTGGAATATTTAAGTTCTTAATGATGCTAGAATAATCAGGTAAATAATTACAAGTATTTGAAAAGAAATAATACATACCACGTGTTTTACCCTCTAATAAAGGCACTTTATAACCCTCAACATCTATTTTATTGAGCTTGTTTTCTATCAATCCAGATTTAAATAATTTGTGAAACATTGCGTTGGTAGATATTCCGTTTCTGTAACTCCACATTGCTGTGCGTGCAAAAAAACCAGGTTTAAAACGTATGGGAGGATTAAATCCGTTTTCGTAAATAATAGTATTTAAGATGATGAGGCTCGTAATTCTATCAGGTTGCTTTTTAATAAGTTCCCAAGTCCAAAGCCCACCAGCATCATGCATAACTTGTGTCCAACGTTTAATTTGCAAATCATCCATTAAGTCTAAAATACGATCGGCATGTTTTTCTTCGGAATAGAGGTCGTACTCTTTTGGCGAATCACTTGCACCATAACCCAACATATCTGGTACAATTACACGATACCCATTATCAACCAATCCATCAATCATATTTCGATATAACCAACCCGAAGTTGGTACGCCATGCAACAAGACAATAACCTCACCTTTGCCTTTGTCTATATAATGAATATTTCCATCGTTTGAAGAAAATATGTTTTGCTCACCTCTAAATTGCTCGTATGTTTTTTGGTTGGGTTTTTCAACAGTTGACTTGTATGGTCGACAGGAAGAAAACAGAAAAATGCTAAACGCTAAAAAATAAAAATACTTCATATTATTTTATAGTGCTTTTAAAGAACTCCCAAAGCTTATTACAAGCATTAAAATCTTGAGTTGTTGCGCCTGTTATTTTTTTCAACAACCGCTTTTTCTTTTTTGCTCCAGGCCAAGAATGACCACCATTAATCACTTTTATTAATTCTACTTTTAATGATGTATTTTCAGTATTTGGATATTTAAAATGCTCTGAAGTCATATTATCTTTTATAGAGACATTTGCTAATTTAGTGATAATGGGTTCGAGGGTATTTCCATTTAACGAGCACATATAAGCAATGCTTTTTTCAATACCCAACACATGACCTCGTGTTTTTTTAAATACTGTTATATCGCCTTCGGCATAAGGAATAATGGGGTCTTTTGTACCATGAATAAATAAGATTGAAAACGGAGAGACATCAGTAACTTTATCAACTTCATCTTTCCCAAATGTAGCCGCAACCATACCAACAACTTTTATTTTTTCTGGCAATTCCATAGCTAAAGTTTGTGACATTAGTCCACCATTAGAAATACCACAAGCAAAAACAGCATCACTATTTATACTGTATTTCGACTCTAATACCGAAATCAGTTTGCTAATAAAACCAACATCATCAATATTTTCTTTTCGTGCAAAACCGTTTTGGTCACGTTTGTTGTTGTCGTTCCAAGATTTTTTTACACCTTGAGGATACACCACAATAAACCCTTCTGTATCAGCCAAAGTGTTGAATCTCTTTTTAGTGCTAGTCATTAATTGTTTGGCAGTTCCACTTCCTCCATGTAATGCAATAACCAAAGGATATGTTTTTGCTTTGGAATAGTTTTTAGGCAGATAGGTTAACCAGGTTCTATTATAGCCATCATGAGTAATTTCTCCCTGTTTTATTTGAGCAGATGCAAAAAAAATGAAGCTTAAACTAAATAAGAGGATAAAGAAATATTTTTTCATTAAAAATTATTTAAAAGATTCAAGAGTGAAATTTTCACCATCAAATTTTCCATACGTATAGTAAGAAATCCAATCGCCAAGATTGATATATTTTGAATTGTTTTCTAAATCTATTTCTAAAGGCAGGTGTCGGTGTCCAAAGATGTAATAATCATGGCGTTTTTCTTGTTCTTTGCGCTTACAATATTGTACCAACCATTCGTTATCATCTCCAAGGAATTTAATATCTTCTTCTCCTGATATCAACTTGTTTTTAACCGAAAAATATTGCGCTAAACGAACTCCTAAATCGGGATGTAACCATTTGAAGAACCACTTAGCCATTGGATTAGTAAACACTTTTTTCATGCGTTTATAACCTTTGTCTTTTGGACCTAAACCATCACCATGACCAATAAAAAATACTTTGTCATTAAAGGTAAATTCTTGTGGTTTATGATATACAGGAATGTTGAGTTCTTCTTCAAAATAGCCATTCATCCATAAATCATGGTTTCCTACAAAATAATAGATTGGAATTCCAGAATCGCTAATTTCAGCAAGTTTACCAAGCGTTCTCGTAAATCCTTTTGGAACTACAGTCTTATACTCAAACCAAAAATCGAAGAGATCACCTAATAGAAAAATGGCAGCAGCATCATGTTTTATACTATCTAACCAAGCTACAAACTTCTTCTCACGAGGAAGTGATTGTGCCTTTGTTGGTGCTCCTAAATGATTATCGGAAGCGAAGTATATTTTTTTTCCTTCAGGAATTTGCATGTGTAAAGATATTATTCTTTTTTCCATTGCTGAAAAAAGAAACAAAAAAATCTAGGCTAACTAAATGTTGTTTAAAAATGATTTGTACTATCTTTTAAAACCGGCTAAAGTGAAGAATCTTATGATTTTATTTCAAAAAAGACATTTCTTCTTAACCTACATGTTATCACTAGCATTCCATTCGGCATAAGACGAGTTGGTTTCTTGTAGTTTTAAAGAATGTAACCTTATATTCTCTGGGAGGCGTTTTTTAATTTTTTTAGAAAAATCTATAACCATCATTTCGCTGGTTGGCTGGTAATCTACTAAAAGGACGTTATGATCTCTTTTTTCGAGCTCTTTAGCTAGTTCAACATGTGGTGTATTCTTATTAAAAACAGTTGCATGATCAAAAATGTTTACAATCTCTTCTTTTACTATTTTTTTAAGGTCAGAGAAATCTATAACCATTCCAAACTTTACATTGTTAGAATCAGAAATTGGCATACCAATAACAGTAACAGCAAGCTTATAGCTATGACCATGAACATTTCTACATTTGCCATCGTACCCATAAAGCGCATGACCAGTTTCGAAAGAAAATTGTTTTGTAATACGAATGTTACTCATTGCTATCTTCGTTTTCTTTTATTTACAAAATATACAATTATTAATACAATACCCAATAAAAGAAACAAGCCATTTCCTCCTAAAAAACTAAGTATATCCATATTATTCTTTATTTATTCTTTTTTTATTATATCTATAAATTAAATA
>CAZQBE010000001.1:28464-33938 GCA_964591595.1 uncultured Flavobacteriaceae bacterium | reverse complement strand
CGATTAAAGTGTCTGAAATAATAGTTTCTTGGGGTGGTTTTGTTTCTTTTTTAGTGATAAGAGTATCATGTGTTTGCGCGCTTGCAAACTGAATAAAGAACAGAGCTATTAATACTCTAAAAATCATATACTAAAGTTATTATATAATAAAACGACTAATACGCTAAAATCGTGTTTTTTAATGAGAATTGAAACTTGATATATTCTATTAATTTAATATAGCAGCAATTCCGGGCAGTATTTTTCCTTCTAGACTTTCCAACATGGCTCCGCCTCCTGTGCTAACATAGCTTACTTTGTCTTGAAACCCAAATTGTTTTACTGCAGCAACAGAGTCGCCTCCTCCTACAAGGGAGAATGCACCATTATTTGTAGCCTCAGCAATTGCATTTCCTAAGGCAATGGTTCCATTGGCAAAATTTTCCATCTCAAAAACACCTAAAGGACCATTCCATAATATCGTCCTGCATGTATTTACCACCTCATGAAAAAATTGATTTGACTTTGGCCCACAATCTAATCCTTGCCAGCCTTCAGGGATTGTATTTACAGCTACAATTTGAGTTTGAGCATCATTGCTGAATGTATTAGCGGCAATAACGTCTATAGGAAGATGAATTTTTACATTTTTTGCTTCCGCTTGTTTTATTATTTCTAAAGCTAATTTCATTTTATCCCCTTCATAAATTGAATCTCCAATTTGTCCGCCTTGAGCCTTTACAAAAGTAAATGTCATTCCACCTCCAATAATTAAATGGTCTACTTTATTTAAGATGTTTTCAATAATGGTGATTTTTGAAGACACTTTGGCGCCTCCAAGAATTGCTAATACAGGTTTTTCTCCAGATTCCATAACCCTAGAAATGCTCTCAATCTCTTTCGCTAATAAATATCCAAAACATTTATTGTTATTAAAAAACCGTGCTATAACTGTTGTTGAGGCGTGTGCTCTGTGCGCTGTGCCAAAAGCGTCATTTACATAAATGTCTCCGAGCTTAGAAAGTGCTTTTGCGAAGTTTATATCGCCTTGCTTTTCTTCATTATGAAACCTTAAATTTTCTAATAATAAGATTTGTCCGGGTTCTAAATTAGCAGAAGCTGTTTCGGCTTCTTCGCCTATACAATCTGATACAAAGATAACTTCCACACCAATAACTTCTTCAACAGTATTTACAATATGGCGTAATGAAAATTCGTCTTGAATACCTTTTGGTCTACCAAGGTGTGACATTAGTATACAGCTTCCGCCGTCTTCTAATATTTTAATAATAGTGGGCTTAGCTGACTTTATTCTTGTGGCGTCTACAACTTCAAAGGCGTCATTTAAAGGGGCATTAAAGTCTACACGAATTAATGCTTTTTTATCCTCAAAGTTAAAGTCATTAATGGTTTCCATCTATAGTTCTTTTGCCGACAAATATAATTTATTCCAACTACAAAAAAGTTATCATTTCTATTATCTTTGTTTCATGCTATTCTCTGAAATCATAGGGCAAGAACACCTAAAAAAACACCTAACACATAGTGTTGATAATGGTCGTATTCCACACGCACAACTCTTTGTGGGTAAAGAAGGGACCGGTGCTTTGCCTATGGCAATTGCATATGCACAATATGTGTTATGTAATAACAACACAGGAGAGAATGAAAATGGAAGCGACGCTTGTAACCTAAAATTTAACAACTTATCTCATCCTGATTTACATTTTGCTTTTCCGGTTGCAACCAACAACGTGGTTAAAAAACATCCCGTTTCAAAATTGTTTCTAGAAGATTGGCGAAAACTTTTAAGCGAACAACCATATTGTAATTTGTTTGATTGGTATAAACAACTTGGAATTGATAATAAACAAGGACAAATAGGTGTTGATGAAGCACATGAAATTGTGAAAGCGCTAACGCTTAAATCTTATGAAGGAGGCTATAAAGTGATGCTAATTTGGATGGCTGAAAAAATGAATATTGCTTGTGCAAATAAACTTCTAAAACTTATTGAAGAGCCTCCAAATAAAACTATTTTTTTGCTAGTTACTGAAGATGAAGAGCAAATTATTTCAACCATAAGATCTCGTTGTCAAATACTGCATTTTCCGCCTTTAACCGAAGAAAACATTAAACAAGCATTACTGAAAAAATATGGTTTAGATGTGTCTGTAGCTTCAAAAATCGCACAACAAGCAAATGGTAATTTTAATAAAGCTTGTGATTTGGTCTATCAAGACAGTGAAGATTTACAGTTTGAAGAATGGTTTGTGTTTTGGATACGGAGTGCTTTTAAAGCTAAAGGAAACAAAAGTGCTATTCATGATTTAATATCTTGGAGTGAAGAAATCTCAAGGACTGGTCGAGAGACTCAAAAACAGTTTTTACATTTTTGCTTGGAGTTTTTTAGACAAGCAATGTTATCTAATTATCAGGCTAATTCTTTGGTTTTTATTGAACCAAAAGCAGAAAATTTTAAGCTTGAAAATTTTGCGCCTTATGTTCATGAAAATAATATTATGGATATTAGTGATGAACTACAAGATGCCATTTATCATATTGAGCGCAATGGAAACTCTAAGATAATTTTAACTGACTTGTCTATAAAATTAACACGGTTGCTTCATACTAAAACTTCTTAAATGACAAGCACAAAAAAATGGTTTGTTGTTATAAATCCAACCTCTGGAAACAATTCTGCTAAAAAATTATGGCCAAAGATTAAGCAACTATTAATAACCTACCTGTTTGATTTTGAATATGCTTTTACTGAATATGAAAAACATAGTTTTGTTTTAGTTCAAAACGCTATAAATCAAGGTTTTGCAAATATTATTAGCGTTGGTGGCGATGGTACATTGCACAACATAGTTAATGGTATTATGTCTCAAGATACTGTTGTATCCACTAATATTTCTGTAGGAGTTATTCCCATAGGAACCGGAAATGATTGGGTAAAAACTTATGGTATTCCAAAAGATATTGAAAGTGCGATTCAAATAATAAAAAATGGAAACACAAAACAGCAAGACATTGGTAAGATTGAATTGTTAGATCAGGATAATTTACCTATATATTTTAACAATCTTGCAGGAGTTGGATTTGATGGTTTTGTGGTAAATAAAGTTGGCAAATATAAACATTTTGGCGCCTTGGCTTATCTTATAGGGACTGTAATGGGTTTGTTTGCTTTCAAGAATTTTGTAGTAGAACTTTCACTGAATACTGAAACAATAACAACAAAATCTTTAATGATATTAATTGGATTATGTAAATACTCTGGTGGTGGTATGCAACTTACAAAAACACCTCATCCTTCCGATGGTTTGTTTGATATTACTCTTGCTGGAGATTTTAATAAATGGGATATTGTAAAAAATATATTCAAGCTATTTAATGGTACTATTGTAAACTTTAAAAAAGTACAAACCATTAAAACCAAAAGTATAACTATAAAAATTCTTCAGGAGGATAAACCCTTTATTCAGGCAGATGGCGAACTTATTGGTGTTGGAGATTTTAAAGTTAGCATATTGCAAAATGCTTTTTCATTTTATTGCAAATAAAGAGGCTGTCTAAAAAGTCTTTATTTTGTCATTTTGAGCGCAGTCGAAAAATCTCATTTATCGAATAATAAAGGAGTTATTATTTTTAGAGATTCTTCATTCCATTCAGAATGACACTTTTTAGACAACCTTACTTAAACCTTATATATTAAGCAGTATTATTCTTTTTTATAAGCCGCATTTAGCGCATCTAAAATTACTTGAGTTAGATCTGACTCTTCTTTTCCAAACATCACGCTTCCGGCCTCATTGCTGCCTAGAATAAAATCATATCCGTTTGCTTCTCCATAATCTTTTACAAACGCTTTTACCTTTTTAATAAGAGAATCATTCTTAGCCTGACTTTCTTGTGTAATTTGTTGTTGCTCAAATTGAAGTCGTTGCCCAATAATTTGTTCTTTTTGCTGAAACTCTTGTTGTAGCTTTTGAAGATTTACCTGAGACATTTTTCTTGCTTTTACTTCGGCTTCTTTTACTTCTAATTGAAATGTTTTGCTTAAACTATCTCTATGATTTTCGTAAACTGAAATTTTTTCTTGAAGCTTAGTCTCAATATCTTTTTTTTCTTGATAGTCGTTTATTAATGTAGAATTATCTACATATCCTATCTTTTGTGTTTGCTGACAAGATGTAATTGATAAAATTACAATTATGGCAAATAATACATTTTTCATTTTTTTCATTTTATTGCTCCGCAAAAATAAAAAAGTAAATCTAACTACGTTAATAAAACAAATAAATTTAGGCAAATAAATAAAACTTATCGATATCGTGAATTAAAATCGATTATTTCTATTAAAAATCAATTACAATAATGAGTTGTACTGCCCTAAAACAAATCGTAAAGGTGTTTCGTTTGGTTCTGGGTGTCTAGCTTACTATAAAGCTCTAAAATGTGTTTTAGTAGTTCTTGATGACATAAATTAATGAAGAGTACTCTCCTGACTGTTTTGCTTTTCTATTTGAAAGTAGCCCAATTCGAAAAGCATTAAAAATATGCATCTTTCCTGATTTATATTTTTCCGAAAGTAAACTCACATAGTACGCATCAAATTTCATTGGGTACATTTTTACAACCTTCATTTCTTCTTTTAAAAATAATCGCTGTATAGCTGTTTGCGAGAAATGCCATAAGTGTCTTGGTACATCATAGGCTGCCCAAAAATTATTATAATATTTAGCATCATAACTTTTGAAGTTTGGGACTGCAATAATTAATGCGCCATTTGGCTTAAGCAATTTTTTGAATATCGAAATATGCTCTTCTAATTTTGGTAAGTGCTCTAAAACATGCCACAATGTAATAACATCAAAACTGTGTGATTCTAACTTTTGAAGAAGTTTCGTTTCGAAAACCAAACCATTGGTTTTTATATTAGCAATTTGTCTCGCTTGTTTATTAGGTTCAATCCCTGTAATATTCCAATTATCTTGCAGAGCCACTTTTAAAAAATCACCTGTACCACATCCAATATCTAAAAGTTGTTTTTCGCTACTGGTATAAGAATTAATGAGCTCTAGCTTTCTTTTTAATGCCTTTTTTCTAACCAAATGATACACTTTTTCAAACAGATTGCGTTTGGAGCTTGTGTGCGAAATATAGTCTTCACTTTTATAATATTCTGCTAAATTTCCTAAAGAAGGTTGTGGATGTGTTTCGAGTAAATCAAGATCTTTGTTGTGAAAAAGCTGAAACTCATCATTAGAAACCGAATAATCTTTAACTATAATATAAGGTGTTTTGTTTGCCATTTAAAAGATGTTCCACGTGAAACTTTTATAAATTATCTTCATGGAATTGTTGACCAAGTAAATTAACCTCCGCAGACGCGAAGGTAAAAGCAATTTTACTATGATACTTTACATTCATTATATTTGTTGTATATTTTTATCATTTAATTATTATTAAAAAATTAAAAAATACAT
>CAZQBE010000001.1:0-28454 GCA_964591595.1 uncultured Flavobacteriaceae bacterium | reverse complement strand
ATGTAAACCAATAATACAGAAATATCATTTGGTGATACACCACTAATTCTAGATGCTTGAGCTACTGATGTTGGTTGAATGTATTTAAGCTTTTCTCTTGCCTCAAAACTCATTGACTTAATTCGAGAATAGTCGAAATTGTCTGGAATCTTAACATATTCTAATCTGCTTAGTTTATCAGCATTGTTTTTTTCCTTGGCTATATATCCTGAATATTTTACCTGAATTTCAGTTTGCTCAATAACCTCTTTATCCAGATTATTGTCTTGTATATATTGCTCGACAGCATCAAACTTTCTAACGTCATCAATATCTATATTGGGTCTCGTAAAGAGTTTAAACATTTTATCAGATTGCTTTACCAATGCTGAGTTTTTAGATGCTAATACAGGATTAGCTTCATAGGGTTTAACGCTAGTGTTTTTAAAAAATTGAACAAATTGTTCCGCTTGTTTGTGCTTTTCCTCCATTCTTTTTAAACGCTTTTCACTAGCTAACCCAAGATTAAATCCTTTTGGCGTTAATCGCAAATCTGCATTATCTTGTCGTAATAGCGTTCTATATTCTGCACGAGAGGTAAACATTCTATAAGGCTCTTCAGTGCCTTTAGTAATTAAATCATCTATTAAAACACCTATATAAGCTTCGTCTCTTTTTAATATAAATGGCTCCTTTTCTTGAATCTTTAAACTTGCATTTATCCCAGCCATTAAGCCTTGTGAAGCCGCTTCCTCATAGCCTGTGGTTCCATTTATTTGTCCAGCAAAATGCAACCCTTCAACTAACTTCGTTTCAAGGGTGTGTTTTAGTTGTGTTGGGGGGAAATAATCATACTCAATGGCATAACCAGGCCTAAAAAATTTTACATTTTCAAAACCAACTACAGAACGCAATGCTTTAAACTGCACATCTTCAGGTAGAGATGTGGAAAACCCATTTACATAAACCTCGACAGTGTTCCAGCCTTCTGGCTCAACAAAAAGTTGATGCCTGCTTTTATCCGCAAAACGATCAATTTTGTCTTCTATCGATGGACAATAGCGAGGACCTACGCTTTTAATCCTACCATTAAACATGGGTGATTTATCAAAACCTTCTCGAAGCAGGTCATGAACTTCTTGATTGGTATAAGTCATGTAGCAAGAACGTTGGTGCGCTAATGGTTTTGTAATATCTAAATATGAAAATTTCTCAGGATTGACATCTCCAGGTTGTTCAATCATTTTAGAAAAATCTAGAGAGCGCCCATCTACTCTTGGCGGAGTTCCTGTTTTCATTCTACCAGAATCAAACCCAAGAGATGTAAGTTGCTCTGTAATTCCTGTTGCGGCTCTCTCTCCTGCTCTTCCGCCTCCAAAATTTTTATCACCTATATGAATCAAGCCATTTAAAAACGTTCCGTTAGTTAAGACTACGGTTTTTGCTTTTATTTGAACTCCTAAAGATGTTGTAACTCCAATAATTTTATGATTGTCGACAAGTAACCCTGAAACCATTTCTTGATAAAAATCAAGATTTGGTGTTCTTTCTAACATCAATCTCCAATCTTCAGCAAAACGCATTCTGTCGCTTTGCACTCGAGGGCTCCACATTGCTGGTCCTTTAGATTTGTTAAGCATCTTAAATTGTATGGCCGATGTATCACTTATAATACCACTATAACCTCCAAGTGCGTCTATTTCGCGTATAATTTGCCCTTTAGCAATTCCCCCCATTGCTGGGTTGCAAGACATTTGTGCAATGTTTTGCAGACTCATCGTGATGAGCAGGGTTTTGCTCCCCATGTTTGCTGCTGCTGCTGCTGCCTCGCTTCCCGCGTGACCACCACCAACTACAATTACATCATATATGTCTTGAAATAAACTCATAAACGTTCCACGTGAAACAAATTATTCTTTACTAAATTAAAGTTTGCAAATATACATTGAATCTTAGACTTTTCAAGCTAGTTGTTCTAAGTAGTAATTTTCTTTTGTGCGCATTAAATTGGCGTCTTCTTCTGATTTATCCTTATAGCCGCAATAGTGTAAGACGCCATGAATTATAACACGGTGCAATTCTTCTGTAAAAGAGTTGCCAAAATCATTGGCATTATCTTTAACCCTTTCAATAGAAATAAATATATCTCCATGTAAGGTTTTTCCTATCGAATTATCAAAACTAATAATATCCGTAAGCGTATCGTGATTAAGGAATTTAACATTTAATTTGTATAAATACGGGTCATCACAAAAAATATAGTTTATCTCTCCTTCTTTGAAATTTTCAGACTGAATAGTTTTACTTATCCAAATGGATATTTTGTCTTTATTTTCTAATGTGAAATCTGTTTCGTAATTAAAGCTAATCATTGCTCTTTTTAAAATAGGCCCGTACTTTCTTTTTATATACTGGCTGCAAAGGTAATGCTTGTCGGTTTAATATCTCGGTAGTATTAAAATATTGTCTTGCATTTAATAACTGTTTAGAAAGGGTATTGTCAAACTGACCCTTGTTTGTTTTAGATTGTCGCTTAGTGTCTTCTCCTTGTTGAAAAGTGGCGTTCTCCAATTTAAGTAATTGATGCTGCAACTCAAGCATTTTTTGAAGCGTTCTATTAGTAAATCCTTTGTTTAGAAGGTCTTGCTCAACGTTCTCCATTTCCTTTAGTAAATTACCTCCAACACCTTTTCCTTCTTTTCCTAGTTTATCCTCTAAAGCTTGTCGTAATTGCAGTTGTTGTTGGTAGATTCTAAACAATTCTCCATTAAGTTCTTCGCTATTATTGCCCTCTCCATTCTCTTGTTGCAATCCTTCTTTGTCTCCTTTTTGTTTTCCTTCATTTCCTTCTTTACTGTCTTTCTCTTTTCCCTCTTCACTCTTTTTTAAGCCTTCCTCCATTTGTTTGTTTAATTCTTCTTGACTCATTATAATATCTGGAAGTTGCATATCACCCCCTTGTCCTTTGCCTGGAGATGGCATCATTTGGTTTTCCATATTATCTAAAATATCACTTAAAAAACTTGCCAATGCATTGGCTGAAGTAACTGTATATTGTTGTGCAGCCACCCCTTGATATAATCTGTTTTCTGAAAGTTGCGCAAGGGATTTATCAATATTAAAAAACACTTCTGTAATCTCTTTGTTTATACGTTCTGAAATCATTGGTTGGCGTAACGACAGCGCAAAAAGGCTATCATCTACATGTTCAAAATGTTCTCGAAGATTTTGTTGTTTGCGTAAATATTTGGCGTACTCGTTGTGATTTACTTGTATGCCTTTAAACCTATTCATAACATCCTCTTGGTTGAACGAGAATAATACTAAGTTATCTAAAATTTGACGTAGCATATCAATATCTTCTGCCATTTGCTGACCTCCTCCTCCCATCATAGATTCACCCATTTGCTCACTCATTTGTTTCATTTTCTGAGCTGCTTTCTTTTGATTTTTCTTAGCGTTATTTTGTTGTTGCTGTTGCTCTTGTGGACTTATGCTTTGCTCTTTCTTTTCTAAATTTTCACTAGCTTCTTGTTGTTCGTTCTTTATCTCTTCTTCTTTTTTAATGTCTTGTGGTACACCTAATGGCTCTCTTAGCTCTTTATTGTCTTTTCTAAGTTCTTCTAATTCTTTTTGAAAATCTTCAAAATCTTTATTTAACTCGTCCTGTTTCTCTTTAGTATTATTTTCTTTTGTTTCTTTCGATAATTTTTCTTGCTCTTTAGCCAATTCCTCTAACTCGACTTTAAGCTTTTCTGTTTTCATAGCCACATAATAGCGCTTGGTAAGCTCTAAAAGTTGCTCTAAACTTCTTTTCCTGTTCTTGTTTTGCTTTGCAAGCTCTTCTAATTTTTGAGATAACTCTTCTTTTTGAATCTTTTCTGATAATTTTTTCAGCTCCTTTAAAAGCTTCTCGTCTTTCTCTAATTGCTCCTGATTTTCATTTAAACGTTGTTTTAAGCTTTCTTTAAACAGATCTTTATCATCATTTTCGTTTTGAAATTCTTCCAAGTTATCCTTCAATTTCTTATTGAAATTCTGCATCATCTCATCCTGCTGTTTTTGGCGTTTTAAAAAGTTTTCTAATTTCTTTTTATCATTAAAATTAAGCTCCGACTTTTCTTTTTGTGTCTTAGAAAACGCTTTAAGCTCTTTTTCTTGGTCTTCTATCTTTTGAAGTGAATTATTTAAATCTTCGATAGTTTCGCTTTGAGTTTTCAATTGTTCTTGCTTCAATTCATCCTTGGTTAACTTCCGATAATTAAAAACATTACTTTTTGTGCTTTTGTAATGACTTATAGCATCGTTGTCAAACACCTCAAAATACAGCTCGTAACTAACGCCTTCTAAAAGCTTTAATTGATTTGGAAAGATATTTATAAACTCATCAAAGTTTGATTTTGAAATAGAAATGGTTTCTGTTTTTTTGTCTTTTTCAGAATTGCTTGGATAATACACTAACTGAAGCTTGCTTAATCCATAATCGTCACTCACTTGTCCGTAAAAATAAAGGGTTTGAGCGTCTAATGAATCTTGTTCCATACTCACATTTAATTCAGGGTACTCATCCCTGATTACATCTATTGTAAACGCTAAACTTTCATAATTCTTTAGGGCATCATTGCTTGTGTTAAGGCTATAGTTTAATGATTTAAAAACAAGTTTACTAAAATTAAATTCATCTCCTTCCTTAGTGAAATTAATCATGGAATCTCTTGAATGTAATATTACGCTTTCAGTAGATTTTGTTTTTAGATTCCATTTTACCTTAGTGCCTTGTGGCACAACTGCGTTCCCTGTATTTTTAATAGTTTCATCTGCTTTTTTGGTATATGCAGGATAATTTAAAACCATATCAAAACTAAGTAAGATGGGTGCATTAAGAACTTCGAGTCTATAGGTTTTTGAGGTTACATTATTAGCAAACAAACTAAACGCTATATTAGAATTGGGTTGGGTAAAAACATATTCAAACATTCCTGAATTACGTTCTTTAAGATAGTATGCCTGATTGTTATAATTGATTTGAATATTCTCCGGAACCACATCTCCTTGAGTATTCACAATAAGTGTAAACGGTTTGTTTTCAATAGTTTTAAGGCTATCATTAATAATAAAGAACTGAAAAGGCGCTGGCGGCTGGTAAGCGATTTGGTAGTTTACAACACGCTTATAACTATCGCTAAACCATTCAAACTTACCTGAAACAAAAGACAATAAAATAATAAGCACAGGAATTGCGGCGTACTTTAAATATTTGAAATTCCTTTTAAAATTAATTGCCAGTTTAAACGGAATTGGATTTAGCTCTATTGCTTTTTGCTCAATACTCGCCATTAACAATTCTGTTTGATCTGAGTTTTCGTTAAGCTGAAGCACATTAAGCAACTTATCGCTAACTTCTGGAAAATGGCTTCCTATAATTTTAGATGCTTCTTTATGGTTTATTCCTTTTTGAAGTTTAAACAGCTTTGCCAAAGGCAGTATAATAAACATAAAAAATAAAGACAATTCTATAAATACAAACACCCAAAATAAAACTGTTCTTAAGGCTGTATTTAACCAAAGTGTATATTCAATTAAAAGCGTAAACAAAAAGTATAATAACCCTATTGCAAAAAACAGGATTACTCCCTTGATTAAATCGTTGGTGTAATACTTTTTAATAAATGCTTCTAATTTATCTTGTATATTTTTAAAGTTGCTCAAAAGCTGCTCTTTGTTAGATTGAACTAATAAAACTACAATTTTATTATTAACTTGTAGTGCAAAAATTTTATAACATTCTGTTAAAGTCCCTGTAACTAATTGTTGTATTTGTTTAATTGATAATCGCCTTTTTATAAATATATGAGAGACTTGAAATATTTAGCAGCGCTCAGCATTCCGCTATGTGCTGTAATTGGAATTTACTTAAAAGATATTTGGTTTTACTTAACTCCTGTGTATGCTTATGTTTTTATTCCTGTTTTAGAGCTTTTGTTGCCTCAAAATGACGCTAATTTTACTAAAGAAGAAACAGAAAACAGAAAAGTAAACCCCCTTTTTGATTGGCTGTTATACCTTAATTTACCAATAGTGTGTTTTGTGTTGGTTTGGGCTTTACTAGAAGTGTCGTCTGGCTCTCTTAAAACTTTTGAATATATTGGCTTAGTGCTAACAACCGGAATGGTCTTAGGGGTAAATGGTATTAATGTTGGGCACGAACTTGGTCATAGGCTACATAGTAATGAACGTTTTATAGGGAAATTATTGTTACTTCCTTCTCTGTATATGCATTTTTTTATTGAACATAATCACGGTCATCATCTACATGCTGCTACAAAAGAAGATCCTGCTACTGCAAGATACAAACAAAATGTTTATTCTTTTTGGATTACCTCAACCATTAGACAATATATAAGCGCTTGGAAGATTCAAATGTCTCTTTTAAAAAACAATAATAATTCCTTCTTCTCTTTAAAAAACGATATGTTTTGGTTTGCAATTCTTCAAGCATCTTACCTTACTACTGTGTTTTTAATTTTTGACGAAATAGGATTGATTTTTGACTTATTAGCAGCTCTAACCGCATTTTTACTTCTTGAAACTGTAAACTATATTGAACATTATGGTTTGTTGCGTTTAAAAAATGATTCTAATCGTTACCAGCGCGTTAAAGAAATTCATTCGTGGAACTCCAACCATGTTGTGGGTAGAATTATTTTATATGAGCTTACACGGCACAGTGATCATCACTACAAATCTTCAAAAAAGTATCAAGTTTTAGAATGTCATGACGAAAGTCCACAACTTCCTTTTGGCTATCCTACCTCTATGGTGTTGGCTTTAATTCCCCCTCTGTGGTTTTATATTATGAATAAACGTGTTCCAAAAGAAATGATTTCGGTATAAAATATTTCTTTTCATAATTATCGTTTTATCTTTGCCGAAAGTTAATACACATGAGTAACTCTGTTCGTGTGCGTTTTGCACCAAGTCCAACAGGACCTTTACATATTGGAGGCGTAAGAACAGCGCTTTTTAATTATTTGTTTGCTAAAAAACACAATGGGACATTTGTGCTTCGTATAGAAGATACCGACCAAAACCGTTATGTTGAAGGCGCTGAACATTATATTATTGATGCCTTAAATTGGTGTGGTATTCCTTTTGATGAAGGCCCAGGAAAAGATGGTGGTTTAGGGCCATACAGACAAAGTGAGCGCAAACACATATATAGAGATTATGCTAAGAAATTAGTTGATGAAAGAAAAGCATATTACGCATTTGACACCCCCGAAGAACTAGATTTTCACAGAAAAGATCACGAAGCAAAAGGTAAGACCTTCATTTACAATTGGCATAATAGAGAGAAACTAACAAACTCAATCTCATTAACTAAAGATGAGGTTGATAACAGAATTTCTAATGGAGATGATTATGTAATTCGTTTTAAAATGCTTGACCTAAAAACAGAGGGTTCCCACGGAACGATTTCAACAACAGATATAATCCGTGGACATGTTTCTTTTAAAAAAGAAGTTTTAGACGACAAGATATTGTTTAAAAGTGATGGTATGCCTACTTATCATTTAGCAAATATTGTTGATGATCATTTAATGGAAATTACTCATGTCATTCGCGGTGAAGAGTGGTTGCCTTCAGTTCCTTTACATATTACTTTGTATCTCGCTTTTGGTTGGAAAGCTCCTGAATTTGCACACCTACCTTTAATCTTAAAACCTACGGGAAAAGGGAAATTAAGTAAACGTGATGGCGATAAATTAGGCTTTCCTGTATTTCCATTGGAGTGGAAAGATCCAATTACAGGAGACGTTTCAAGGGGTTATAAAGAAGATGGCTATTTTCCGGAGGCTATGGTTAATTTTTTAGCGTTTTTAGGCTGGAATCCAGGAACAGAACAAGAAATTTTTAGTTTAGAGGAATTAATAAGCACCTTTGAGTTAGGACGTGTACATAAAGCAGGTGCTCGTTTTGATCCTGATAAAATCAAATGGTTTAATCATCATTATATACAGGAACAAAGTAATGATGGATTGGTTAAACAGTTTTTACCAATTATAAATAATCAACTAAACGGCATTGCGAGTGAAACGAAGCAATCTGCCCCAAACAATGAGATTACCACGTCGCAAGCTCCTCGTAATGACATTGACAGTAAGTACGTGTCTTTAGTGGTTGACTTAATAAAAGAACGCGCCACTTTTGTAAGCGATTTTTGGGGTTTAAGTCATTTCTTTTTTGTTGCTCCAGAAACTTATGATGAAAAAGCATTTAAAAAAGCTATTAAAGACGGAACCAAAGCATTGCTGCTTGAATTAATCTCAATTATTAATGGCGTTGATGATTATACTATTGAAAATCTTCAAACACAAATTAAAGGTTGGATAACAACCAACGACATTGGATTTGGAAAAGTAATGATGCCTTTACGATTAGCTTTGGTTGGCGCATTACAAGGTCCTGATGTTTTTAATATTATGTTTTTGATAGGAAAAGCCGAAACGCTAAATCGGATTGAGAAACTAACACACTCAATATAATAATGTCGTTGTAACGCTTTTGAAAAAGGTAGTGGTGGTTGTTAAAACGTAATCATTGCAGAGAAGACAAAAGTTTCTGGATTTCCTTTAAAATTGTTTGTGGTAGTGCTAATCTTGCTAAAGATGTTTAAAAATCCATAAAGGTATTGTGCTCTTACCTTGAGAAGCCCTATTCCTGCTGTAAAACCAACAGTGCCATTAATGTTAAATTTAGAAATATCCGTAATCTCTGAAGCTGATAAACCGTCATACTCATTCAAAAAATACATTTCTTGTTGGCTGTTTTTAAATTCTAGATTGCCGTTGTATTGTAATTGTGGTCCAACATCAAAAGTAAGGTTACTTCCAATTATTTTACTATGAAATAAAAACCCTAACTGTGCAGCCATAAGCTTATATTCAATCATTTCATTTCCAATAATATCGTTAGTCATCCTTCCAGAAACTTCAAATGTGTTTTCCGAGATTTGCATGCCGTAACTTACGTTGTACCATCTGTGTGGTATGTCTACTGTTGAGGCAAAGCCAACAGTAAAACCAGAGCCTTGAATAGTTGTGAAATTATCTGTTTTAATATTAAATTGGGTGAAACCTCCACCGATACTAAATCCGTTTTTTATAACAAAATTTTGTGGTTGAGCGTAGGTTATTGTAACGAAAAGGGTGGTAAATACTACTAATAAGGTAAGCTGTTTGTTTTTCATGTTAGTTTTCGATGTTGGAAAACAAATATAACTTAATTTAGTAATCAAATATTTTTATCTGTTCGTATTTAATTTTTTAAAAGTCAGATAGAATATGCAAATACAACTTTTATTAATTTTTAAGCTATTAACTTAGCATATTTCTAACCATTTAAAAAAATTGCCATGGGTCAATATATTTTCATTCCACTTGCTTTCTTCGGATTAATAATTCTAATTTCTGCTTTTTTTATTGTAAAACAACAAACCGCTGTTATTGTTGAGCGTTTTGGTAAATTTCATAGTATTCGTCAATCTGGATTACATTTAAAAATTCCATTGGTTGATCGTATTTCTGGTCGTTTAAGCCTAAAAATTCAACAACTTGATGTTATGATTGAAACCAAAACACTAGATGATGTGTTTGTGCGATTAAAAGTTTCTGTTCAATTTAAAGTTATCAAACTTAAAGTATATGATGCATTTTATAAGTTGGATTACCCACACGATCAAATTACATCTTATGTGTTTGATGTGGTGCGTGCTGAAGTGCCTAAAATGAAACTGGATGATGTTTTTGTTAAAAAAGATGATATAGCAATAGCTGTAAAAAAAGAACTTAACGAAGCCATGATGGATTATGGTTACGATATTATTAAAACCTTAGTAACAGATATTGATCCTGATTCTCAGGTAAAAGAGGCTATGAATAGAATTAATGCTGCTGAACGTGAAAAAGTGGCTGCCCAGTTTGAGGGTGACGCTGCACGTATATTGATTGTTGAAAAAGCTAAGGCGGAAGCGGAAAGCAAACGTTTGCAAGGACAGGGTATTGCGGATCAAAGACGTGAAATTGCTCGTGGGCTTGAAGAGTCTGTAGATGTACTAAACAAGGTTGGCATTAACTCCCAAGAGGCTTCTGCGCTTATCGTTGTGACACAACACTATGATACTTTACAGGCTATTGGAGGTGAGACAAATAGTAATTTAATATTATTACCTAATTCTCCTCAAGCAGGAAGCAACATGCTTAATGATATGGTAGCAAGTTTTACGGCTAGCAACCAAATTGGTGAAGCAATGAAGGAACAGAATAGAAAAAATAAGGACGAATAATTTTAGCCATTCTATCTAAAAAAACCTCAAAGCTAAATACTTTGAGGTTTTTTTGATTGTTTTTACTTTGATAAAGCTTTTGCCTCTAAAACCAGTAATTCATTTTTATCTTCTAAGGCTTTTTCAATGAAAGCCTTGATTTCATCATTGCGTTCTAAACCATTGTGTAGTAAAACCCCTAGTGCTAACATAACAGCAATTCGTGTTCCTGTTTTTTTTACTGCAGTAGCAAATAATGGTTGCAGCTCATCATACGTAACGCTCATTGCTAGTTCTTGAATTTCTGCTTTAACTCTTTGTTGCTTTACTTCTGGTAAATTTGTGTACTTTTTTCCCAATTGTTTAATCACATCAATAGGTTTGCGTCGCGATTGGTGTTGTACCTGTGGTTTTGACTGGTTTTGGTTAGCTTCTGTTTTAGGTATTTGTTTAGCCCAAGTGTCTCGTAAACCAACCGTTTTATTAAAGACTAGCTTTTCTGGTGTAGAATCGTCATCAATATTAAAATACCCTAAGCGTTGAAATTGAAATCGTTCTCCTATTTTTGCTTCAGCTAGACTTGGTTCTAAATAAGCCTCAGTTATAGTTAAAGACTTTGGATTAATAAAATCCGTAAACGTTTTATCTTGATGGCTATCTGGCGCTTCGTCTAAAAACAATCTATCATATGCTCTCACTTCCGCTTTTATGGCGTGTTTTATAGACACCCAATGTAATGTCCCTTTAACTTTGCGTAAACTAGCCTCACTTCCGCTTCCGCTTAAACTATTAGCATCATAGGTACAGTGAATTTTTGTAATATTTCCTTCTACGTCTTTAAAAACACTCTCTCCCTTAATAATATATGCGTTTTTTAAGCGCACTTCTTTACCTAGTGTTAATCTAAAATATTTACTGTTGGCATCTTCTTTAAAATCGTCTTTTTCAAGATACAATTCACGTGAAAATGGTAATTTTCTATATCCTGCATTATCATCCTCTGGATTATTTTCTGCTTCTAACCACTCCTCTTTATCTTCTGGATAATTTGTAATTACAAGTTTAATAGGATTTAAAACAGCCATCACACGGTTTGCTATTTTGTTTAAATCTTCTCTTACACAAAATTCTAAAAGTGAAACATCTATTATATTTTCTCGCTTTGCGACGCCAACAGTTTCTACAAATTTCCGAATTGAATTTGGTGTATAACCCCGTCGTCTTAATCCTGAAATTGTTGGCATTCTTGGGTCGTCCCAACCAGAAACAATGTGTTCTTCAACTAGGGTTAACAACTTACGTTTACTCATAATGGTATAGCTTAAGTTTAAACGTGCAAACTCCCGTTGTTTTGGTGGTAATGGAAGTATTTTAGAGCTATACTGATACACTTGGTCTCTAAACCAATTATAAAGCTTTCTATGTGGTTTAAATTCTAAAGAGCACAAAGAATGTGATACCTGCTCGATATAATCGCTTTCACCGTGTGTCCAGTCGTACATTGGGTAAATACACCAATTATCTCCTGTTCTGTGGTGTGTTGCGTGCATGATGCGGTACATAATCGGGTCGCGCATTAACATGTTTGGGTCTTCCATATCAATTTTAGCACGCAATACATGTGCTCCTGCCTCAAACTCACCTTTCTTCATTTGATTAAACAAGTCTAAATTCTCGGCTATTGTTCTATTGCGATAAGGGCTGTTGGTGCCTACTTGTGTAGGTGTGCCTTTTTGCTCTGCTATAGCTTCACTAGATTGAGAATCAACATAGGCTTTACCATCTTCAATCATATTAATGGCCCAGTTGAAAAGTGTTTGAAAATAATCAGAAGAATAACATTCATCAGCCCATTTATAGCCCAACCAAGAAATATCCTTTTTAATGGCATCAACATACTCTTGCTCTTCTTTTGTTGGGTTGGTGTCGTCAAACCTAAGATTTACAGGAGCATTGTACCTTTCTCCTAAACCAAAGCTAATCCCAATGGCTTTAGTGTGCCCAATGTGTAAATAGCCATTAGGCTCTGGTGGAAAACGAAAACGTAAATTGCTTTTCGGCATTCCATTAGCTAAATCTTCCTCTATAATGTGCTCAATAAAATTAAGCGATTTCCCAACTTCAGACATAATAAATTATTATGATACAAAACTAGATAATTTTTAATTCATATTTTTACAAAAAAACATTAAGATGAGAATACAAATTGTTGCTCTTTTTGTGAGACTGTTACTTGGTCTTATTTTCTTTTGGCAGGGTTTTGGAAAAGTTTTTACTTGGGGAATTGACGCGGTTTATAATAACAGTTTTAAACCCTTTGAAGATACTTTTTTGCCTGAGTTTGTTTTAAAACCTACTGTGTATTTTACATCTATTGTGGAGTTTCTGGGTGGGCTTTTATTAATTATTGGTTTGTTTAGAAAACAAGTGTATTATCTTTTTGCTTTTGTGCTTTTAATTGTTGCTTTCGGCCACGGACTACAATCTCCTATTTGGGATCTACAACATGTATTTATTAGAAGTGTCTTATTGGTGTTTTTAATGATGTTGTTTGATAAAGATTCTCTTAACTTGGATCGATTTATAAAAAAAGTTAATAACTAAAATGGGGGTAATAAAAGTTGATAATATTAGAGTGTACGCCCATCATGGGTGTTTAGACCAAGAAACGATAATTGGTAGTGATTACCGCATTGATGTTGCCGTAAAAGCGGATTTAATGGCTTCTAGCGCTTCAGATGATTTAAACGACACTGTAGATTATGTATTGCTTAATCTTATTGTAAAAGAGGAAATGGGTATAGCTTCAAAACTTCTTGAAACCGTCTGTAATCGAATTATAAATCGTATATTAAAAGAAAGTTTGTTAGTAAATAAGGTAACTGTGGCAATATCTAAGTTAAATCCTCCAATAGGTGGTGATGTGGAAAGGGTAACTATTAAAATAACAGAAAAACGAAAAAATCAATAGTGTGTAGGGTAAACACTTAATTTTTTTTACATTTGCTGTCCATTAAAAAGGGCGTCTTGGCCGAGTGGCTAGGCAGAGGTCTGCAAAACCTTGTACAGCGGTTCGAATCCGCTAGACGCCTCAACCAAAAAGAGACACAAATATGTGTCTCTTTTTTATTCGCTAATTTCTTCTATAAACTCTTGTGGGTTTAGTTTGTCCTTAGGTAAGAACCCTTTTACTATGAGTACAAACCCACAAATAATTAATATTAAACCCAACAGCTTCTTTACTTTTAAAATACGATTTGGTGTTAGTTTTCTTTTTAATTGTTTCGCAAGCAGTATCTTAAGTAAATCGGTTAAGAAATATGCTGAAATCATCGTTCCAAAAAACACTAAGAACCTGTTGGTATCATTTTCTAAACTTGGACCAGTAATAATAATAACACCTAACCAAAATACTAAAACTCCTATATTTATAAAATTAAGAAGAAATCCTTTTATGAATAATCCTAAATAATTGTTTTTAGGAAATTGTATTTCGCTTGCTTCTGTTGTGGTTTTCTTTGGTTTTTTAAGAAAAATAATAATCCCATAAATGGTTATTATCATGCCCCCAAACACAAACAATCCTGGTTGATTGCTTAAGTTTTCTAAGAGTTGGTAACTACTGAAATATGCTATTCCAATAAAAAAAATATCTGCTATAATAACACCTAAATCAAACGCAACTGCCGCTCTAAACCCTTTAGTAACACTTGTTTCAAGAAGTACAAAAAAAACAGGGCCAATCATAAAGGCTAAAAAAAAACCTAAAGGAATTGCTGTTTGAATGTCTTCTATCATTGTTCTTTAATAAAAATGCTGAATATAATATTCAGCATTAAAATGAAGTCAAACAAATATAGTAAATGTAGTATAACTTCTTATAATTATTAACTTCTATCTTTTATTGGTTCATGTGCTTTATTCTACCTCCAATTACTCGACTCTTGTTAACTGTTTTTGGGTTGCCATAAATATATACATCTCCTCCTGCTCTAATTCTAACATCTACCAACTCTGAAGCATTAACATCTGCTTCTCCTGCTGCATTGATTAAAACTTTCGTTGTTTCTGTTTTAAGCTCTTTTCCATTATAAACACCTCCTGTATTTATTGATATCTCTTGCTTTAAAGCTTTTCCAGCAGTTTCAATAATACCTCCGGAAACAGATTTTATACTAGCAATTTGAACCTTTAAATTAACATTTATTTTGGCGCCTTCCTGTGCTTTAAGTTCTATTTCAAATTGTTTTATCTTGTTTTTAGATGTAATAATTGCGCCTTCGTTAGCATCTAAAACGTCTATATTTGTATAATACAGTGTTACTGTTGTGTTTTTGCCATCAAAACTTTCTTCAAGTTTCATTCTAATTTTTAGCTTTCCGTTTTTATTAATAACAACAACATCGTCGGCATTATGACCAGAAATAACTACTTTGTTTTCTTTTGATTTAACCAATTGCACTTCTATTAAATCATACACTTTTAATTTTTGAAATTCTCCTATTGTCTTCTCAATAGTATTTTGTCCCGTTACAACCGATGCTAATAGAATAGCGAATAATGTTAGCGTGTTTTTCATTTTTTTTGTTTTATAATTTTATATGCAAATAACAAGAACTATGCCTCATTCTTACCTATTAACGTAAAATCTAGATGTTTTCTTACTAAATCGGCTTGTTTTACTTTAACAATCACTTCATCTCCTAATTGATATGTATTCTTTGTAGCTTCTCCTACTAGGGCATATTCGTCTTGATCAAAGCGATAATAGTCGTCTTTAATATCTCGAATACGTACCATGCCTTCACATTTATTTTCTATAATTTCCACATAAATTCCCCAATCTGTAACACCTGATATTACACCAGCGAATTCCTGGTCCTTATGATCTTGCATAAACTTAACTTGCATGTATTTTATAGAATCTCGTTCGGCTTTTGTGGCTAGGTTTTCCATATTTGACGAGTGTGTGCATTTTTCTTCAAAAACATCTTCATTAACCGACTTATTGCCGTCTAAATAATATTGTAATAAGCGATGTACCATTACATCTGGATACCTCCGTATTGGTGATGTAAAATGTGTATAATAATCAAACGCTAGACCATAATGTCCTATATTATGTGTTGTATATTCCGCCTTGCTCATGGTGCGTATAGTAAGGGTGTCTACTAAATTTTGCTCTTTTTTACCATTAACTTCTTTTAATAAATTATTTAAAGAACTGGTTGTGCTTTTTCGGTCTTTAAAATTGAGTTTATAACCAAACTTATTCACTATATTTTGTAAAGCAGCGAGTTTCTGGTCATTTGGCTCATCATGAACACGATACACGAATGTTTTCTTAGAACTTTGTTTTCCAATAAATTCTGCGACTTTTTTGTTTGCTAGAAGCATAAATTCTTCAATTAATTTATTGGCATCTTTACTTGTTTTAAAGAATACACTAATTGGATTGCTATTCTCGTCTAAATTAAATTTTACTTCAACCTTATCAAACGATATTGCCCCTGATTGCATACGCTGTTTACGCATAATTTTTGCAAGTTGATTTAATTTTAAAACCGCTTGAGCAATTTCTAGAGTTGTATTGTATTGTTTTCCAGTAATCGAAATTTCTTTAGGGATTGTTGTATTTAATTGAGACGTTTCGACTTCGCTCAACGTGACATTTTTTTCTATAATTTCCTGAGCTTCTTCGTAAGCAAAACGGGCATCGCTATAGGTTACTGTACGACCAAACCATTGGTTTTTAATTTGTGCTTTATCATTAATTTCAAACACTGCAGAAAAGGTGAATTTTTCTTCTTTTGGTCGTAAAGAACACGCATTATTTGATAATACTTCAGGAAGCATTGGTACGACTCTATCTACTAAATATACAGATGTTGCTCGCTCGTAAGCCTCATCGTCCAAAATAGTGCCTTCTTGTAAATAATGTGAAACATCTGCTATATGGATGCCTATTTCATAATTTCCGTTTTTCAATACTTGAAAAGATAAAGCATCATCAAAATCTTTAGCGTCTTTAGGGTCTATGGTAAAGGTTAAAACCTTTCTCATGTCACGTCGCTTTTTTATTTCGGCTGTATTAATAGAAGTGTCTATTTTATTAGCGTATTCTTCTACTTCTTGAGAAAATTCATAAGGTAAGCCGTACTCAGCTAAAATGGAATGAATCTCTGTATCGTGTTCTCCTGGTTTTCCTAATACTTTAATAACTTTACCATAAGGAGAATCTGCTTTTTCTGGCCAGTCTTCAAACTTTACTAGTACTTTATCGCCATCTTCCGCTTTGTTAATTTTATTGATAGGGATAAAAATATCGGTATACATTTTAGTGTTATCAGCAATTAAAAATGCATAGTTTTTGTGTATTTGAATAACACCTACATACTCTGTTTTAGCACGTTTAATTACTTTGGTTATTTCACCTTCTAATTTTCCCCGTTTACGCCTTTTATATACATAGAGTTCTACCTCATCGCCATTTAAAGCTTTGTTAATATTATTTGAAGCAATATAAATATCATCCTCAAAATCTTCACTAATTACATAACCAGACCCTCTTGCTGAAATATCTAGAATTCCAGTATAATACTCTAATGATGTAATAGCTTTAAATTTTCCTCTATCTACTTCTTCAATCTCTTGCTTTGCTTTTAAACGCTGTAAGGTTTTTATAATTTGATTTCTACTACTAGCATCGTTTACACCAAGTTTAGCAGCTATTTGTTTGTAATTAAAAGATTTATTGATTTCTTTTTTTAAAATACTTAAGATAGTATTTGTTAGGTTAGAAATCTTGTTACTTGATTTCCTTTTTTTCTTTCTTGTCATTTAATATTTGTAATCATATTTTTTTCCTAAGATATATAGGAACTTGTTATTTAAAACTCAATAAAAGAGAAGTTCAACGTATTAAGTTTATTGCAAAGCTACGTTTTAAATATTAAATTACATTTTCTTAGTGTTAAAAAAAGGCTTACAACAAAATTGTAAGCCTTTAATTTATGATTATATATAACTATTTATTCTATAATTATCTTTTTTGTTGCTTTTCCTTTTGTTGTTTCAATTTCTATAAAGTAAAGTCCCTGAGACAGATTAACTGTGTTAATACTATTTTTTGTTGTAGAACTTATAAGCTGTCCTAAACTGTTATATATATTTACTTTTTGTAATTCTAATCCTTGACTTAATTTAATAGTAAACTGTTCTTTTACTGGGTTAGGGTATATATTAAATTGAGACAACACAAAACCATTACTAGAAAGTAATGCACTTAAATCATAGACACGTACTTGACCTGAATTTGCTCCGTTCACACCATTGCTGCGAGAACCAGTAGCAACTATTGTGCCGTCTGAAGATAATGAAACACCTAATCCTGATTGATCTTGAGCTGCTTCTACATTAATATTTTGTCCTATTTGAATTTTAGAAAATATTAATGTTGGTAATGAAAATACAATAAGTAGTAGTTTCTTCATGTTTCTTAGGTTTAAAAATCAAACGACTAATTTATATATATTAATTTAAAAATCCTAAAAGCTAGTTTATTCACATTTAATATTATAATAACATTTATCTTTTTAAAATTTAAAATAAAATGATGTTTATTATAGTGTGTTAATAGTAACTATAACTTTATATATAATTACTTTGAAAATACATTATCTACTGTTTATTATATCACTATTAACAAGTTATTAATAGTATAATGTATTTATTGATAGCTTTTTAATTAATAATATTAACAAGTTTTATAAAGCTAGGATAACAGCTTTTTTTAATAATAATTTTTTATTTTATTGTTTATATATATATAATTTTAACTCATAACATTGTAATTGTTTTACATAAAAATATTTAGAATTTAAATAGACATTTTTTCTTATAAAAATTATAAAAATAACAAAAAATAATTATAAAATATAACCATTAGATATTAACAGTTTATTAATATAGTAATTAACAGTTGTGTTTTTACAATCCTTATTTTGTACTTTTATAATTTAATAATAATTAGATTTTCATCGCCATGAAAACACTAAAATAATCTTTAAAAAATGAAAATTTCAATAGGGAACGATCATGCTGGAACAGAATATAAATTTGCAATAATTAAACTTCTAGAATCCAAAGGTATTACAGTTACAAATTATGGAACAGATACTTCTGATAGTGTTGATTATCCTGATTTTATTCATCCAGTAGCAGAAGATGTTGAAAGTAATAAATCAGACATAGGAATTATTATTTGTGGAAGTGGGAATGG
Organism: uncultured Flavobacteriaceae bacterium; assembly: GCA_964591595.1. Classification (GTDB taxonomy): domain Bacteria; phylum Bacteroidota; class Bacteroidia; order Flavobacteriales; family Flavobacteriaceae; genus JAADHG01. The sequence goes on along the minus strand of CAZQBE010000001.1, from coordinate 9,870 downwards.
AGCTTCTATGACAGCAAATAAACACCAAGACGTAAGAGCAGCGTTATGTTGGACAACCGAAATAGTTGCTCTTGCAAGACAACATAATAATGCAAACATTTTAAGTATTCCAGCACGTTTTACCGCTTTACCTCAAGCATTAGATATGGTGGATACATTTTTAAATACGCCTTTTGAAGGCGGAAGACACCAGAATAGAGTAGATAAGATTCCTGTTTCTTGTTAAATGAATAATTCACATTCACATAACCACCACCACGATTTAAAAGATAAAAAACTTTTTTTCACTATACTACTTAACATTGTAATTACTGTTGCTCAAGTTATAGGTGGAATTGTTTCTGGAAGTTTATCTTTATTAAGTGACGCTTTACATAATTTTAGCGATGTTATTTCTTTAGTCATTAGTTTTTTAGCGTCTAAACTCTCTAAAAAAAAAGCATCAATTAATAGAACATTTGGTTATAAGAGAGCGGAGATATTAGCAGCTTTTATTAATGCCTCTACACTAGTAATAGTTGCGGTTTTATTAATTATTGAAGCCGTTAAACGGTTTCAAAATCCGCAAGAAATAGAATCCAATATCGTTATTTGGTTATCTTTATTAGCAATTGTTGCTAATGGATTTAGTGTATTATTAATAAAAAAAGATTCTAAAAATAACCTTAATTTACAGTCAGCATATCTCCATCTTTTTACAGACATGATGGCAAGTGTTGCGGTATTGATAGGTGGTTTATTAATGCGTTATTATCAATTGTTTTGGGTAGATAGTGTATTAACATTTTTAATAGCTATATATTTAATTTGGGTGGGTTACGATTTACTTAAAAAATCCACCAAAATATTAATGTTATTTACTCCAGATCAAGTGAATATAAAAGAAATGTTAAGAGTAGTACATAAAATACCAAAGGTTAATAAATTACATCATGTACATGTTTGGTATTTAAATGATGATGAACTCCATTTAGAAGCACATCTTGATTTAAAAGAGAATGTTAGTATTTCGGAATTTGATCTAATCTTAAATAAAATAGAAGCTTTACTACACGAGAAATTTCAAATAAATCACATAACTATACAACCTGAGTTTAATAAAGAAGACTCTAAAAACGTAATTATTCAAGATTAATGTTAACCATAAAAACTAAATATTTTAATGAGTTAACAACAATAGAGCTTTATGATTTATTACAATTAAGAAGTGCCGTTTTTGTTGTAGAACAAGATTGTGTATATCCAGATCTTGATGGAAAAGATAAAAAGGCCTTACATATTTTAGGGCTTAAAAACAATACTATTGTGGCTTATACAAGGGTTTTTAAGCCCGGAGATTATTTTAATGAAGCAAGTATAGGTAGAGTAGTAGTAGCACAAAATGAACGCCAGTATAAATATGGATATGAGATTATGAACACCTCTATAAAAGCCATAAAAGATTTTTACAACGAGACCACAATTAAATTATCTGCGCAAACGTATTTAAAACCATTTTATAATAATATAGGATTTATAGAAGACGGAGAAGAATATCTAGAAGATGGTATCCCACATATTGTGATGATAAAAAAATAAGCTACTGTTTTTTTGAAGCTATATAAGTAATTAATATTTCTACTCGCCTATCAAATTTAGCCTCACCTCCTAAAGGGAATTTACGACGCATTCCCACATATTTCATTCTTTTTTTATTAACCCCTTTTCCAGCTAAATAGTAATAAATATATTTTGCTCTAGCTACCGAAAGGTTACGCTTTTTGGTTTTTCTATCAACCGCATCTCTGGCGAATTGTGTGCAACAGACATGCCCTTGAATGGTGAAATATACATCTTCACGTTCTTTTAGTATTTTGGTTATTTTTTCAAGTGTTTCAATAGACTCTGGTAAAATTTGACTATACCCTGTTTTAAATAAAATGTTTTCTAAAATTACTTTATCTCCAACTTTAAGACTTCCTTTTAAAGTAGACTCAGTATTTTGCTCTTCTTTTATTACTTCTGGTCGCGGAGGAATATAAACAACCGCAATAACCTCAACCTTTCTATTTAAGCCTCTAATAATATTTGCATCTTCGGTATCAATAGTCTTTAATAACACCTCTCCTTTTCCATCAACGTTGCTTATTAGGGAATTATCAATTTCATGTTCAGAAAATAGTGATTTTATGGCATTTGCACGTTGCTGTGATAATAAAAGGTTATAAGAATCACTTCCACGATCGTCACAAAATCCGTAGATGTCTATTCTTTGTACATCCTGTTTTTGAATATCTTGAATAAACAAAAGAAGTCTGTTATGCTCTATGTCTGTTACATCAAACTGATCAGTATCAAAATAGACCACATGTTTAATTTCATTTTGAGACCACATGAAATTGCTCAATAATAAAAAGAAAATTAGAATTTTTCTCATATTATAATCTTAAATAGAGATATAAATATAAACCAATTTTTAGTTTATAAGTATTTATAAAGTGTAATAAATTTTAGGAACTTAGTTTAAATAGCTATTGTATTTGTTAATATTACTCAATATTTCGGTAGCAGTTTTTATTTCGACATTGTGTGCTAAATAATATTCATGTAAACCCTCTCTATAAAAATAGCGTTTAATAATTTCATTTTCTATCAAAGAAGATAATTGTGCTTTGTTTTCATCAACAGCCTTGTTTTTTAATTCCTCAAGGCTTTGCATTAGTTTTTTGTAATCACCAGACAAGTCTTTCATCAATTCTTCTTTGTTTGCTACTTCCTTTAGTTTTATTAAAGCTGTTTCTGTTTCTGTTTTAAAATCAAAACGATTAGATTTTAAATAGGATTTAAACATTTTAAACTCTGAATCAGACAATTTAAAGGTAGTTATATTGGGTTCTGGATGACCATAATAATAGTTGGTAGCAAAATTAAAAACATAGTCATTACTCAATATCGCTTTGGTTATTGTAGATACTTTTGATAAAGCAATTTCAACATCAGGCTCTATACCACCACCATCAAAAACAGATCTTCCATTCTTAGTTTTAAACTCGTTAAAATCTTCCTTTTTTACACGCACAGCATCTCCTTTTTCATTTCTATGCCAATAATCTAACGCCTGAATACATCTACCAGAAGGTGTATAATATCTAGAAATAGTAACCTTAATCTGTGTTCCGTACGTTAAAGGTTTTGGACGCTGAACAAGCCCCTTCCCAAAACTTCTAGAACCAATAATTACTGCACGATCTAGATCCTGTAAAGATCCTGACACAATTTCACTAGCTGATGCGCTACCACCATCTATTAATACAATTAAAGGAATTAGTGTATCAATTGGATTATTTTTAGTAAAATATGTCTTATTGTATTTTTCTACTTTAGATTTTGTAGTTACAACCAATTGTCCTTTAGGAACAAAAAGATTTACGATGTTGATAGCCTCTGACAATAACCCTCCAGGGTTACCGCGTAAATCTAAAATTATACTTTCCGCTCCTTCAGCCTTTAACTCTTTTAACGCATTTGCCGTTTCTCGAGACGCTTTTCTATTAAACTTAGTCAAAGCAATATAACCCGTTTTAGAATTTACCATATCAAAAAGAGTTACTGCATTAATTTCTACTTCTTGTCGTGTAATGGTTGCTGTATTGGTTTTTCCTTGTCTTCTATAGGTTACATTAACTTTAGAGCCAGGAGCTCCTCTAAGTAAATCGCCCGCATTTTCTTTAAAAGTTGAAACCAAAATGTCTTCTACTTTTATAATTTCATCTCCAGCCTTTAGACCAGCATTGTCTGCGGGATAATCTTTGTAAGGCTCCATGATTAGTAATTTATCTTTAAGTATTTTCACACTTGCTCCAATTCCTATGTAATCACCAGTATTATTTATTCGCGCTGCCTCTACATCTTGTTCGTTCATAAAAACCGTGTATGGATCAAGGTCTTTAAGCATATTTTTTATAGCCGTATCCATTAAATCACCCGGATTAGTTTCATCAACATAATTCATGTTAATTTCTTTAAACAAAGTTGTAAAGATTTCAATTTGTTTAGCGATTTCAAAAAAATCGCTTTTAAAGGCAGCGCCTGTAAATAAAAGCGCTAACATTAAAACAGGAAGTATAATTTTAGATTTAAATTTTTGTTTCATCACAGTAATTTTATTTAATAGAAACAGCGTCGTTAAATTTTTTAAATAACAAGTTCATTCTTGTTTCTATTTGATTTAGTGTAGGCTTATCATTTCCAATATACAAAATCATAAACGCATATTGTGTTGTAATGTTGTTAAAATATGAAGCCTTGTACAGCCTATAAGATTCTTTTAATAATCGCTTTATTCTATTTCTATCAACAGCTTTTTTAAAATTACGCTTACTAACAGAAAAACCTGTTTTTACAATTGTATTATCATTAAAAGATATTGGAAGGTACACTAAGAGCAAAGGAAAAGCAGAAACAGATTGTCCCTCCAGAAACAATTGTTCAATAAGTTTTTTTATTTTTAATTTTTCTTTCTTAAAAACCATTTTTTACATTAAAAGAATACAAAAATAACAATTAAGACATCATTAGCAGCAATATTAAATTAGGTATGATAAAAATCATATTTTAAAAACACAATGTATATTAATTTAACACAGCCCAAAAATCCTTAAAGAGATAACCAATGGGAGGTCTAAAAGTTACTAAACTCACAAACAAAAAAAGCAAAGCAAATTATATTTATCATTTACTAAAAGACATTGAAGCATTAGAAATAATGCTAAAAAAGGATTTAATTGAAAAATCTCCTATACGAATAGGAGCTGAGCAAGAATTTTGTTTAATCAATAATGAATATTTACCAAACCGCAATTCTTTAGATGTATTGGGAGACATAAACGACCAGCACTTTACAACAGAAATAGGGAATTATAACTTAGAAATAAATTTAGACCCTATTGAGCTTAAAAATAAATGCTTCTCAAAATTAGACAAGAACCTTTCAATGCTTTTAAATAAGGCGAAATATTCAGCAGAAAAAAGGGATACAAAAATACTTCTAACTGGGATATTGCCAACACTTTCGCTCAAGCACATTAAAGTTAAAAACATGACCCCAAGACAACGCTACTATGTGTTAAATGAAGCCATAAAAGAATCTAGAAATCAAAACTTTAATATTCACATTAAAGGAGTTGATGAATTAAATTTACTTCATGATTCAGTTATGCTAGAAGGGTGTAATACTAGTTTTCAAATGCACTTACAAATACCACCAAATGAATTTATTGATAGCTATAATTGGGCTCAAACTATATCCGGACCAATATTAAGCGCATGCGCAAACTCACCTCTTTTGTTTGGAAAGGAACTATGGAGCGAAACTAGAGTGGCCCTTTTTACTCAAAGTATAGATACGAGAGCCAATTCTTTTTTATTATCCGAAAAACAATCACGAGTAAGCTTTGGAAAAGATTGGGCAAAAGGATCTGTAACAGATATATTTAAAGACAACATTTCTAGGTTCAGAAGCTTGTTAACATCAGAGTTCAACGAAGATAGTGTTGAAACACTTCAGAAAGGTGAAATTCCAAGTTTGCACGCTTTAAACCTACACAATGGCACCATTTATAGATGGAACAGATCATGTTATGGCGTTGAAAAAGGAAAGCCACATTTAAGAATTGAAAATAGATACATTCCGTCTGGTCCCACAATTAAAGACGAGATTGCAAATATGGTTTTCTGGGTAGGAGTAATGTTGGGTAAACCAGACAACTATAAGAACATTCACATAAAAATGGACTTCAGGGACGCTAAAACAAATTTCTTTTCTGCGGCCCACTATGGTATGAGCACACAATTTTATTGGAATGGAGCATATATATCTAGTCACAACCTAATTTTAAATGAATTATTACCAATGGCGCATAAAGGACTAGAAAAGGCCGGGGTTTCACAAAAAGATTACAAGCGCTATTTAGCAATAATTGAAAAGAGGGTTAAATCAAATAATAATGGCTCACAATGGATGACTAAAAGCTACAGAAACCTTTTAAAAACCAAGAAAAAGTTTGAAGCTTCTCAAATTCTAACTTCAGAAATGTATAAAAAACAAGAAAGCAACAAACCCATTTCCACTTGGGGCGTAATTAACAATAAAACACCAATACCTTTTCGTGAAAAACGCATTGTTAAACATGTTATGAGTACAGATATTTTTTCAATAAATGAAAGTGATAGCGTTGCATTAGTGTTACAAATGATGCAATGGAAAAATTTTCATCACATGCCAGTAATAAATAATGATAAAGAACTTATAGGATTGCTTACTTGGTCTGATCTTACAGATTGTTTAACCAACCACCAGAATCACTTTAATACCGTAACAGACATTATGAAAAAAGAAATAATTACCATTGACCAATATAAAAGTCTTTCTGAAGCGAAAAAAATTATGAACAAAAACAATATAAATTGTCTTCCAGTAGTAAAAGAAGACAAATTAATAGGGATGGTAACAAGTAACGACATTTAAACAATTAAAAGTGAAAGTTTATAGTAAGGCTTTAGATAAATCTATTCACATAGAAAGGATTATTGGAAAGATAACAGGGGAAACAAAAGGACCAACAATTGTTTTTTTTGGAGGAATCCATGGAAATGAGACTGCTGGGGTTTTCGCTCTTAATGAAGTGTTACATAAAATTAATCCAAATCAAGTTAATGGCGTTATTTACGGAATATCAGGAAATTTGAAAGCGCTTAATTCAAATCAACGTTATATAGAAGAAGATCTCAATAGGCTTTGGCTAAATGGAAACACAAAGAACACCAACAAAACAAAACAATTAAGTAACGAAAAAAAAGAGCAGGAAGAGTTAAATAAAATTCTTAAAACCATATTAGAAAAAGAAAGCGAACCATATTATTTTATCGACTTACACACCACTTCTGGAAAAACACTCCCTTTTATTACTATAAACGATGCATTAATTAATAGGAAGTTTTCAAAACTTTTTCCTGTTCCTATAATTTTAGGAATAGAAGAATTTTTAGACGGCCCATTATTGAGTTATATTAATCAATTAGGCTATGTTTCGCTTGGGTTTGAATCTGGACAACATAATGATAAAAGTGCAGTCACTAATTGTGAAGCATTTATTTATTTAAGTTTAGTGTTTTCAAGAGTTATTGATGAAAACAAAGTATTAAGCTATTATCAATATTACAATCAACTCAAAATAAATGCTATAAACAATAATCAAATTTTTGAGGTGGTCTATCTTCATAAAATCAAAGAAGGCGATGTGTTTAAAATAAAAAAAGAAGTTAAAAGTTTTCAAACAATTTGCAAAGGACAAGTTTTAGCGATAAACAATAAAATAAATGTAATCTCACCTTTTAACGCTAAACTATTTATGCCATTAAATCAAAAAAAAGGAAAAGAGGGTTTTTTTATTATTAAAAAAATTAATCCAATCTTTTTAAAATTATCTGAAATTTTAAGAAGAATTAGAGTAGACAATTTACTTATCATTTTGCCAGGAGTCACATGGAAAGATAGAAAAAAAGGAATTTTACAAGTAAACCTTAAAGTAGCAAAATATATGGTGAAACCAATATTTCACTTACTAGGATATAGAAACAAACAATATAACAACACAAGCATATTTCTTTTTAACAGAGAAAGAGTGTCAAAAAACAAAATGTATAAAAACCAGCCTTGGTATAAATAAAAAGAATCTAATTAAGTCCTTTTACAGCATTTGCTTTAGCGGTACTTTTTTTAGTTGTAGTAACCTTAGCACCTTGCGTAGCTACTTGTATTGAGTTGTTATATTTATTAATATCTGCCATTTTATTTTTAACGTCTATAGTAACCGATTTAATTTCTTTTTTAGGTTTACTAATTGTGAATGAATAGGAAGGATTTGCCCAAGCCCAATCTTTTAATACTGTTCTAGGAGAGTCGCTAGGTTTTTCACCACGCATCATTTGCAATGGAATATAAAAGTTTTCTTTGGCACCATCAAGATACACAACCTCAATATCAATAGGCATTGGCATAAGCCCAACGCGCTGTAGTATAACAACAGATGTTTCTCCTCGCCCCATTACACCTCTAACACCATAATCTATTGTGTTAGTGGTTTGCCCAAAATCTGTTAAATACCATCCTAGTTCTAATCCAGAAACTTTTTCTGCAGAACGAATAATATCATTTGGTGTTGGGTGCTTAAAATGAAAATCGGTATAATACTTTTTAATGGTCTTCTTTAGATTATCATCACCAATAATATAACCCAGTTGTGATAAAAACACTGAGCCCTTGCTATATGCCGAGGTTCCATACGAGCTGTTAAATTCATATCTATCAGCATGGGTTGTTAGCGGTTGCTCTTTTCCAGAAAGCGCTAACTTTATATAGTTTTTATACGCTCCCTCAGTAGGGTGTAACTTGTTTCTTTTCATAACATCATTCATCGCCACACTGCTTATATAGCTTGTAAACCCCTCATCCATCCAAGGGTGTTCACTTTCGTTTGTTGCTAATAAAAACTGAAACCAGGTATGTGCCATTTCATGAGCTGTTACGCCAATTAAACTACCCAGATTTCTTCCACCTGTTATTAATGTGCACATGGCGTATTCCATTCCTCCATCTCCACCTTGAATTACTGAATACTGTTTGTAAGGGTATTTACCGATATTGTCACTGTAATACCGCATTAATTCAGCAGTTTTTGGTTGAAGTTTTCTCCAGTTTTCTTTTATTTCGGGATCATTTTTATAGAAGAAATGCAACATTGGTCCGTTAGTTACCTGAAGTGTATCATGTACATAATCAGGATCTGCGGCCCAAGTAAAATCATGTACATTTGGTGCTATAAAATGCCAAGTGTTAGTTAAGCCGCTAGACTTCTTAACCTCTTTTGTTTGATAACCATAACCAATGTCATTTGGGTTTTGCAGATACCCTGTTCCGCCAACTACATAATCTTTGTCAATAGTAAGTTTTACATCAAAATCTCCCCAAACACCCTGAAATTCTCTTGCTATATAAGGATCTGCGTGCCAACCTTCAAAATCATATTCAGCCATTTTAGGATACCATTGTGCCATAGATAATGCAACACCTTCTTTATTGTTTCTTCCAGAACGACGTATTTGCACAGGCACTTGCCCATCAAAAACCATTGTAAACGTAACCGAAGCTCCTGGTTGAATAGATTTGTTTAAGTTAACCTCAAGAACAGTTCCCACGGTTTCATATGTTACTGCATTTTCATCCTGCATTAGTGAGTTTACCTTTATATAACCTATTTCATTAGGGTTAAGTTTACTTATTCTGTCTTTTACACGTCTATCTGGGTCTAAAATTGTGCGGGATCTTACATCCATTTCACTTCCTGGTTGAAAGGCATTAAAGTACAAATGGTAGTAAACCCTATTTAATACATCAGGAGAGTTGTTTGTGTATACTAGTGTTTGCTTACCCCTGTATTGATATGTATTTACATTCATATCAATCTCCATTTTATAGTCTACATGTTGTTGCCAATATGCTGAATAACTTGTTGTTGAGGATTGCCCATAAGAAAAAACAACAGAAAGACATAAAGCGAAATTCAATAATTGTTTCATAATGAATTGATTAACGGATAGTTATAAAAAACGCGAAGATAAGGTTTTTTTTAATTATTTAGTATTTGCTTAGAGCAATTAACACAATACGTTTAATTGTTATAATATTTTATAGTTTATTCTGTAATTTCATTTAGGGTAAACGTGTCTTTTAAACGCACACCTTTATCTGTATGTTGTACGGTAATTATTTCATTGTAAGCATCATGCTCTAAAAACAAATAATAATTATTATTTGCAGCTAGATTTAGAAAA